>DQNX01000119.1 GCA_015658965.1 Gammaproteobacteria bacterium | reverse complement strand
CTTTGTTAAAGGCGTGATTGACACTGCTGATTTGTCACTGAATGTATCTCGTGAGATCTTACAAGGCAATAAAGTGGTTGACACCATTCGCAAAGCTTCGGTTAGCAGAATCCTCAAAGAGCTGGAAAAAATGGCCAAAAACAAGCCAGAAAAATACGCCACTTTCTGGAAAGAATTTGGCATGGTGATGAAAGAAGGTGTGGTCGAAGACTTTAGCAACAAAGACAAGATCGCCAACTTAATGCGTTTTGCCACCACTCAATCAGACAGTGAAATCCAAAGCGTTTCATTAGCCGATTACATCGAGCGCATGGGTGATGATCAAAAAGACATTTACTACATCACCGCTGAATCCTATGCCGGCGCCAAAGGTTCGCCGCACTTAGAAATTTTCAAACAAAAAGACATTGAGGTGTTGCTATTATCTGATCGTGTTGACGAGTGGATGGTCAGTAATTTCAACGAGTTTGAAGGCAAAAAACTCAAATCAATCGCCAAGGGTGATTTACAAGATTTAGATTCTGAAGAAGAAAAACAACAGAAAGAAAAAACTGCCAAAGGCTTTAAAAAGACCTTAGAGGAAATGCAGAAAATTCTTGAGTCTCAAGTCAAAGAAGTCAAAATCTCTAATCGCCTCAGCGAATCACCTTCGTGTTTAGTCGCGGATGAAAATGAAATGGGCGGCAACATGGAAAGAATTATGGCCTCCCTAGGTCAAGATGTACCAGAGACCAAGCCCATTCTTGAAATCAACCCAACCCATCCTTTAGTCAAAAAACTAAAAACCAAAGTGGATGAGGATTTAGTGAATGTACTATTTGATCAAGCGGTCTTATCAGAAGGCGGGCAGCTTAAAGATCCGGCTGAATTTGTTAAGCGCATGAACAAGCTGATTGGCTAAACACTGAAATAGTAAACTCATAAAAAACCCCGCTTTTGCGGGGTTTTTTATGGTTTAGAATTTATATGCATAAGACAATTTAGTAGACCTGGAGTTTTTACCAGGATTATCAGAAACTGGGTTATATCTTGAACCCTAATGCTAATAATCCTTAGATATGAATTTAGAAAACTAACCAATAAAATGTATTAATATGCTACTTTCACTCTTTCACAAAATTTTCTATTTTTTAAAGGGCTTGATGTTTCTTAATATTCCTCTAAAAATTGCCACCTCTTCTTTTTCAGGCTCAGCCCTACCGAAGAAGCGGCGTAGGCGACGCATTAAAAGCTCCTTAGGGCGTTTTTCTTCAAAATAGTCAATATGCTCAAGCACTTGGGTTAGGTGCTCATAAAAGCCTTCTAGCTCGTTAAAGCTGGCAGTTTCATTGGTGGATTTTTCAAACGTTGTGGTGGTGCTGTAAACATAATTTTGATAGGCAAACACTTGAATGGCCGAGGCAACATTAAGCGAAAAATAATTAGGATTGCCCGGGATGGTCATCAGTATTTGGCATAAATCTAGCTCTTCGTTGGTGAGGCCGTATTTTTCGGTGCCAAACACCACGGCCACTTCTTGATTGTCAACGGCGGTGGTTTTTTGGATTTCGCCGCAAGCGCCGACCACATCCATTTGCCTCCATTTAATGTTACGCTGGCGGGCGCTAGCGCCAATCACTAAATGTACACCCTCTAAGGCTTGTGCCAAGGTTTCACAAACCACAGCTTGGGATAACACATCATCCGCGCCACTAGCTCTAGCGGTTGCAATCGCTGATGGATAGCCTTTTGGATTAACCAAATACAGGCTTGAAAGATTCATGTTTTTCATTGCCCGTGCGGCCGCGCCAATATTGCCAGGTTCCGTGGTATTAACCATAACCACGCGCACCTTATCAAAGGTATAATTCATTTCTTTTTCCATTTGTCTGTTAATTATGCATCCTACGCTTAATATCGCCATTAAAGCCGCCAGAAAAGCGGGCGATATCATTTTAAGATATCACAATCAAATTGATTTATTAACGATTGAAAATAAAGCCGCCAATGACTTCGTCTCTGAAGTGGATAAAGCAGCTGAAGACGCTATTATAGACGAGTTGAAATACGCCTTTCCCGATCATTCAATCTTGGGTGAGGAAAATGGAGAAATCGTCGGCAAAGACCAGCGCTTTGTTTGGATTATTGACCCTTTAGATGGCACCACGAATTACCTGCATGGATTTCCGCAATATGCGGTTTCCATCGCCTTGTACGAAAATAATGAGCCGACACATGCGGTGGTATATGATCCGTTTAAAGAAGAAATGTTCACCGCTTCAAAAGGCGATGGTGCTTATTTGAACGAGCAAAGAATTCGTGTTACTAAAACCCAAGGCTTTGAAGGCGCCTTAATTGGCACCGGTTTTCCCTTTAAAGAACCCCAACATCTTGATGCATATTTGGCCATGTTTAAAGCGGTCCACCCAAAGGTTGCCGGCATTCGCCGCGCCGGTTCTGCAGCGCTTGATTTGGCCTACTTAGCCGCTGGACGACTGGATGGGTTTTGGGAGATAAAACTCAATATTTGGGATATTGCTGCTGGCGTATTGTTGGTTAAAGAAGCGGGTGGTTTTGTTGGTGATTTCTCCGGTCGTGACAAATACTTAGAAACAGGCAATGTCGTGGCTGGCAATGAGAAAGTTTTTAAAGAAATTTTAAAAACCATTCACCCACATTTAACCAGCGATTTACAGCGTTAAACTTACCACATTAAACTTCTAGCGTTAATTGCTCGCCATTGAGCGTCTTAGCGCGTTCACTCATTAAATACACAATTGCTGGAGACAGCGCCTCTGGTAATGGATTATTTTCAATATTTTCTGCTGGATAAGCGATTTGACGCATCTTGGTACGCATGCGTTTTGGGTCTAATGAATTGACCCTGATGTTGGTTTTTTCCAGTTCTTCTGATAATGTTTTACTTAGCCCCTCAATGGCAAATTTACTGACTCCGTAGGCGCCCCAGTATGCACGAGCCTCTCGGCCAACGGATGAAGAAAGAAACAGGATTCGAGCATCATCTGACTTACTCAAAACTGGAATTAGAAACTGTGTGAGCATGAATGGTCCATTAACGTTGATTTGCATCGTGGAGTACCACAGCTTAATGTCGTATTGCTCGATGGGCATCATCGTGCCAATAATCCCCGCATTATGAATCAATCCATCGAGCTTGGAAAAATTCTCCAGTAAATTTGCCTGTAACTGCTCATAATGCTCAGGGGTCGCCCCTTCCAAATCAAATGGATACAGTACCGGCTCTTGATAGCCCAAATCAACCACTTCATCATAAGCCGTTTCCAGTGAGCCAAGATCACGCCCAAGCATAATAACGGTTGCTCCGGCTTTGGCTAAATCAAGCGTCATTGCCCGTCCAAAACCGCGATTAGCGCCCGTAACCAAAATAATCTTATCTTTTAATTCGCCTTCGGTGATGTTGTAATGCGTTGAAATATTCATTATTTAAGCTCCTTTTTGCTTTGCACGCCCAACGTCTTGAGCTTTTCCGCACGGCCAATTAAATTGCCTTTACCCTCTGATAATTTAGAACGCGCTTCTTTGTAACTCTTTTGTGCTTTCTCTAGGTGTTTTTCAATGTCATCCATGGATTTAACAAAGCCAAACAGTTTGTCGTACATGGCACCCGCTTGACGGGCAATCTCTTCAGAGTTTTGATTTTGACGCTCCGTTTGCCAAATATGGTGTACGGTTTTAAGACTCATCATCAGGGTCGATGGCGATACTAAAATGATATTCTTTTTCAGTGCAATGGTGAACAAATCAGGCTTTTGATCAAGCGCCACTAACAACGCCGATTCGATTGGAATAAACACAAAAATAAAATCAAGCGTAAGTACGCCCTCAAGGTTTTCATATTCTTTGATACTGATGCCGTTAATGTGTGCCTCAACCGAAGCCACGTGTGCTTTAAGTATGGCTTTGTCTGATTGATTGGCAATATAATCTTTGTAGGCTTTGAGTGACACCTTAGAATCAATAATAATGTCTTTTTCATCCGGAAGATGCAGGATGACATCTGGCTTAAAAGCCTCACCCTGTTCATTTTTGAATTGCTTTTGAGTATCAAACTCATAGCCTTCGCGCAAACCAGAACTGGATAAAATCGAGCTTAGAATCATCTCGCCCCAATCGCCCTGCTGTTTGTTGTCGTAGGTCAGTGCGTTGGTTAGGTTTTGTGTGGTTTGTTGCGCTTCAACACTGGTTTTTTTCAGGTTTTCAATCTGCGCAGCAAGGGTGGCACGCTCTTTGATTTGCTCAGTGGTAATGACTTCAATCTTGTTTCTAAATTCTTTCAGTTGCGCTTGTAAAGGAGTTAAAAGTTCAGAATTTTTAACACTTAAGTCGTTACGACCTTTTTCTAAAATCTCGCTTGCCACCGCCTTAAAATCCTTACTCATTTGATCTTTGGCAATGTTGATTAAATCGACTTCCTTTTTGTGTGCTTCGATTTCTTTATCAAGACTGATCTCAAGGTGAATCTTGTCCGTTCTTAGAACTTGAAACTTGGTGTTTAAATAAAAATACACGCCGATTGCGCCGACGACCAAACCCAATAATAAATTTAAAATATCCACTATACAAACTCCAATAATTCTTTTGAATGATTAATCAAATAATCATACTGCCAATCTGGCTCAATTTTTCCGTAACCATAAGCGACCGCAATGGTTTTAATGCCTGCATTTTTACCGGCCAACATGTCGTTTTTGTCATCGCCAATAAACAAACAATTTTGTGGTGAAACGCCTAGCTGCGCACAAGCATAAAGTAATGGCGCAGGATGTGGCTTATTATATTCTAAGGTGTCGCCACAAACCACAACATCTGGCTTTAGCGCTAATTTATCTAACAACAAATGGGTTAAGCCTTCGGGCTTATTGGTTACAATGCCCCAAAATATATTTTTGCGATTGATTGTTTCTATGAGCGCATCAATGCCATCAAAAGTCTTAGAGAATTTATCGATATTATCGGTATAAATTTCTAAAATTCGCTGATGCCAAGCGCCAAACTGAGGATGACTTTCATCACAATCAAAGCCGTATTTAATGAGTGCCTTGCCGCCAAAAGCCACCAGCGGCTTAATTTGTTCATACGCTTTTTCACTCAAACCATTCTCTAACAACAAGCTATTAAGCGCATAAGCAAGATCGGGCGCTGTATCAATTAGTGTGCCGTCTAAATCAAAAAGAAGGGTGTTAATGGTCATCGAAGTTCGTTAAAATCTTGAGTATATGAATTATAACGTTTACACTCGCAAACACCTATGTTGTTTTTAAGATCTTTGCTTTATTTTTTAGGCTCTACTTTGGTTCTATCTGTATTAGTATCATTGGCGCTGGCTCTATTTTTTACGCCGGTTACAGTGCGTTATGCGATTTTGTCAAAATGGTCACTGTTCAGTTTATGGTGGCTACGCATCACCCTTAACATCAAAATTAACGTCATTGGTAAAGCCAATATTCCGGTTAAAGCCGGTGTGATCGTGTCTAATCACCAATCCACCTGGGAGACACTGGCCTTGCAAACCATTTTTCCGCAGCAAACTTGGGTGCTAAAACAAGAATTGCAATGGATTCCAATCTTTGGCTGGGGCTTGTCGCTTTTAAAGCCTATTACTATTAACCGTGGTGAAAAGCTTAAAGCGCTCAAAAAAGTCATCAAACAAGGCGCTGCAAGAATTTCTGAAGGGATTTTTGTGGTGGTGTTTCCCGAAGGCACACGCCAACCTTACGGGCAATTGGGCGACTATCAAAGAGGCGGGGTTGCGATTGCCAAAAAAACCGGCTGTGATATCTCACCAGTCTATCATAATGCAGGCAGGCTTTGGCCTAAAGGCAGTTTTATTAAGCAGCCTGGCACCATTACTGTTGTTATCGGCAAGCCGATTAGTGTGGCAGGGAAATCAGCCACCGTGCTAACCAAAGAAATTAAAGATTGGACCGAAGCTCAATCACTCGGTGTTCAATAGCAACCGATCCATTAAGCTCTCATACTCAATACGATTTTTATGGTAATTAATGGCCGACTCAACTTGATCTAGTAATAATTCTTGATAATCGTCCTCATCATTAATAACAAAACGAATATTGCCATTGCCTGCTAAAAATGTATCGAGCTCAGTTTCGGTTTTGCTGAGCTCAATCTCATCAATTTGCATCTGATATAAAGCCAACTGCTTAACCCCTTGCTTAAGTTCCGTCGTTAGCTTTTGCGCATCAGAGAGAATATCATCAAACTTATCTT
>DQNX01000145.1 GCA_015658965.1 Gammaproteobacteria bacterium | reverse complement strand
TATGGTATGAGTATGATTTACGGCATTAGTGGCAGTATTAATATTATCGATATCGCTGCGTTTGCATCTGATGCAAATCTTGGCTCAAGAGAAACGTTAATCATTAACTTTGGCCTAGTGTTCTTGGTTATTGGTATTGCCTTTAAACTTGGCGCGGTACCATTTCACATGTGGGTACCAGATATCTATCAGGGCTCACCAACTTCGGTGACTATGTTTATCTCAACTGTGCCTAAGATTGCTGCTGTGGCAATGTTGGTACGTTTGTTGGTTGATGGCTTGGGCTCAATGCATGCTTACTGGTCAGATCTGTTTATGGTTTTAGCCTTGTTGTCTATTGCACTTGGTTCGGTTGTGGCACTCATGCAAACCAACATCAAACGTATGTTTGCATACTCAACCATCTCACACGTGGGCTTTATCATGCTAGGATTTGTAACCGGTGTTATTACCGGTTACGGTGCGGCCGTGTTTTATGTCTTGGTCTATGTACTGATGAGTTTGGCGGCATTTGGTGTTATTATCTTGCTTAACAAAAAAGGTTTTGAGGCTGATCAAATTTCAGATTACAAAGGCTTAAGTAAGCACTCACCTTGGTTCGCACTGATGATGTTGTTGGTTATGTTGTCAATGGCAGGCGTGCCGCCATTTATTGGATTTTATTCAAAATTCTTTATCTTGCAACAGGTTATTTCTGCCGGCTTTGTGACCGTCGCTATTATTGCGGTTGTGTTTGCCGTGATTAGTGCTTATTATTACCTGCAACTGATTAAATCAATGTATTTCGAAGACAGTGACGGTGAGTCGCAGATTACAATCACCGCACCAATGGATATGAAGCTTATCTTATCGATCAATGCATTGCTAATCTTAGGTGTCGGCATATTCCCAGATTTTTGGATAAAACTCTCGATTTCATTGTTCTAATCCATCCATTTCAATAATTTCCAAAATTTTTTACCACCAACATGGGCAAGGCCTATGTCGGTGGTTTTTAGGCGTATAAATCCAGTTTTTTCTTTTAAAAAAAATGTTTTAGGCTGTTTATGGGGGTGGAAATGTCTTTCCCAGTGGGGAAATAACGCCATTTGCATTATTTCCTAAATTCTTAACAGCTGAGATTAAACGCTTGAGGGGTTGTTGCTTATCTCGATTTTGCCTAATTCATTTTTCAAATTCCAAGCATGACCGTAAATCACTTCGTAGGTGGCTGGAAGTTTGCCGTCTTTTCGAAAAGATTCGTACATTTTGATCATCAGTTTAAATTTGTCTTTACCCATGAGAGATTTAGCGCGAGTATTGACTGTTTGTGCGCCAATGGCTTTTAGGTCTTTGAGTAAATCGATGACGGATTCGTAGGTTAGGGTGAGTTTTTCCATTTCCATGACGGGGGATTGAAAGCCGTGTTGCAGCATTTGATCGCCAATGTCGTGCATGTCGGTAAAGGTGTTGACGTGGGTTTGGTTATCCACCACTGACCAGCTCTTTTTAAGCTCTTTAAGGGTGTCGGGACCAAAGGTAGAGAATAGGATTAATCCATTGTTTTTGAGCACTCTGTGGATTTCTGAGAACAGTTGGTTGAGGTCCGGACACCACTGCATCATTAAACTGGAAATAACAATATCAACACTGTTGTCAGCTAATGGCAATTGATAGGCATTAGCACATAATTTGTTTTTTGCAGGATTGATTTTTAAAGAGTCTTGGGCAAAATCTAGGCAGATGAGTTGATCATCTGCAAAGCGTTTGGCCAGGTGCTTACTCAGCAGACCTGTGCCTGCGCCCAAATCGAGGACAACGTCAGACTTACCTGCGATAACATCTAGCTTAGCATCTAGGCGAGTGGCAATTTCTTTTTGTAAAAAAGCGTGTTTATCATAATGATTGGCCGCTTTGTTGAAGGCGGATCTTACTGCAGACATGGGCTAACCTGGTTGGTAATATGTTGCATCAATTGAAAATATTGATCATGTCCTGCGCTAAATTCGCCCCCTCTAATATTAAGGCGTGCTATTTTAATATCCAAACCTTCAGTTAGGATATTGATGCGTTTAGGTGGCACTTCCGTTGTACTAAGTAAGCATTTCACTTGATTGGCTTGCATAGATTTTTTGGCTTTGATCACTTTAAAGATGCTGAGTCTTTCTTCGTGTTGAGTGGTGATCAGCGTTGTTTGGTTTAATTGATTGTCGTCAATGAAATATCCAAAGGCGTTCGAGTAGCTGGCTAACGGTTTTTTGTTATCGGCAAGCGTTTGCTTGATAGAGACTTTAAGTGCTAATAGTTTTTGATCAAGTTTTAGATAATTTTGTTGATATTTTTGACTATTTTCTTCGTCAATTAACATTAAAAGCTGGGTAATGTTTTTTGTAAATAATTGCATGCGTTCAATACTAAGCCAAGTATGGTGATTATAAACATCAAAATGTGCTTCATGTGCCTCATGCTCTTGCGCATTAACCATAAAGCGTTTGCTGCTGTCAATGCGACTTAGTGGTTTAGCCAAGCCCTCTTCAAAGTTTAGGTGCATGGTGATGATAAGATCAGCCTGAGAAATTGAAATAAGTTGAGAAGGTACAAGGTGCGAGTGATGAGCAGATTGATTGCCTTTTAACAATAACATTGGCTCGGTAATACCTTGGGTGATATTACTTACTAACGAGTGAATGGGGGCGATACTGACGACAATATTGGGTGCTGATAGTGCACTGGTAGAAAGTAACAGTAGTGTTAGTAAGGGGCGAATCATCAGCGGGATTATACCTAAAACCTGCTTTTATTTTTGACAGACAAAAATAGCACGCTTAGGCGCTGGCAAGCCTTCGATGGTTAAATTGTTATCTTCAGGGTCTAAAAAGTCTTTAAGGGATTGCGTGTTGTCGCCAATCCAATGCGTGGCTCGTTGTTCTTCTGGTGTAGTTTTAGTAACATCGACTAATTTAATGTCACTAAAACCAGCTTGTTCTAACCAGGTGTGTAATGTGTTTGTCGATGGCAAGCACCAAACATTGCGCATGCGTGCATAACGATCTTCAGGAATGATCTGATCGCCATATTGCTGATCAATAATGAGCGTTTCTAAGACGAGCTCGCCACCCTTTGTCATAACGCTGAACAGCTGCTGCAGATGTAGGTTATGGTCTTTTTGGTGATAAAGCACGCCCATTGAAAACACGGTGTCGAATACGGCTTCATGGGGTATTTGGTCTAATTTTAGTGGCAATACAAAGGCGTTGGGTGGGCTGTTAATTAAGGCACGAATGGCTTGAAATTGATAATTGAATAACAAGAATGGCTCAATGCCGAGTGCTATTTTGGCGCCCGCTAGCGCCATTAGGTAAGTGAAGTAACCATTGCCAGAGCCAACATCAAGTACGATTTTACCTTTAAGCGATTGAATATGAGGGATGGCCCTATTCCATTTCATATCTCCACGCCATTCGCTGTCAAGCTGTAAGTCAGCGATTTGATAAGGGCCTTTGCGCCACGGCATGAGTTGTTTTAATGAATGTTCTAATTTTACTTTATCAATATCAGCAGCAATATTAAGATAAGGCGGGGCATAGTTTAACGCACCCATGGCTTGTGTTTTTATCGATGATATGGCATCCTCCCATTTGGGAATATTGCCATTATTGACAGTAAAGGCTTGTTTTGATGCAGTTATTAATTGTTCACACAAAGGTGACAATTTTGATTTAGAACATTGTTTTGAAAAATCGTTAAGCATAAACATTTGTGATTAAAACTAAGTAGTATAAAATATAGAATCAAAGAGAGGATAAGTCAACTTTTTAACTTTATTGGAGATATAAAAAAATGAAAAATACTTTAAGTTTTGTAGCAGCGTTTGCTTTGGCAACGAGTGTAATGGCAGGTGGTGATGACCGTGATTTGGCCCCCGTTGAGTCGTTTGATGAAATAGCGCCAATAGCAGATCAAACTGTTGTGGGCAATCAAGATCCACAAGAGTTGGTATTGGGCACAACCCCTTCAGGCGTTATGGTTACTAAGGTAGCACATATTGCTTGTAAAGACAGATTGGGTTTGTCTGATGATAATATTGCTCGATTCATGGATGCATTATCGGCTAATTCTGTTTATAACACTGGTCCGGTTGATGCGATGGGTACATTATTCTCGCCAAACAGATGGGCAGATTACTACACTTGTGTTGAAGAATTTAAATAGGCTAACTGTTTAAATCAATAAAAAAGCCCGCATCGCGGGCTTTTTTATTGTCTGTTGAAATCGGTGGTTAAATTTCAAGCAAAGAATTTTCCTTTTCACTGAGCTTTTCATCAATGGATTTCACGTGATCATCCGTGATTTTTTGAATGTTGTCTTCTGCTTTTCGAGCTTCATCTTCTGACACCTCTTTTTCTTTTAAC
>DQNX01000015.1 GCA_015658965.1 Gammaproteobacteria bacterium | reverse complement strand
TTAAGCCTTCGTGACCCCGAAAGTAAATATGGCCACCATCGCCGCCATCACCACCATCAGGACCACCATCAGGAATGTATTTTTCTCGACGAAAACCCAAGCAACCGGCGCCACCTTTGCCGGCTTCGATACGAATACTGGCGGAATCAACAAACTTCATGAGAGGCCTTTGTAGAATTGCGGATGATTAGTAACCTACTGGATTTTATAAAATTGCCAAGTGGGTGGAAGATGGTGTTTGGATGATTATTCATAATTATGTAAAGATCTCTTTACAAGTCGCTAAAATACAATGTGTGTATTATACCTTTTATCAATGAATCGAACTCTCTACAGCTTAGCCGGATATTTACTCTTACCCATCATGGTATTGCGTTTATTAATCAAAGGCTTAAAAACCCCTGCTTATCGTCAAAGAATCTTTGAGCGACTAAGCTTTATCCCTAAAATTCCAGTACCGATTATTTGGGTACACTGCGTTTCAGTAGGTGAATTTAGAGCGGCAACCGTTTTGATCGACCGGCTGATTATCAATTACCCTAAGCATCGATTCTTGGTAACCAGCACCACACCGACAGGCTCTCAAGCAGTGTTTGAACACTACCAAAGTGAAGTGTTACACTTATACTTCCCGATTGATTTGCCTTTGATTGTAAATCACTATATTAAGCAAATTAATCCTACTATTTGTATTTTGTTAGAAACGGAGATTTGGCCCAATCTTGTCCACGCTTTAGATAAAAACAACATACCAAGTTTGCTAGTGAATGCTAGACTATCACAACGATCATTGGAAAAATATCAAAAGTTTGCGCCGAATTTAGCCTGGAAAACTTTAAACAAATTCACCATGATTGCTACCCAAGATCAAAACTCTGCCAACCGATTCATTGAATTGGGCGCAGATACCAGCAAAGTTGTGATGGCTGGTAATATTAAATTTGACCAAAACCCAAGTGCTGATAAAGCCTTAACCAAAAAATTAAAAACGCTTATTGGTAAGCGTAAAGTTGTGGTCTTTGCCAGCACGCACAAAGGCGAAGAACAGCAAATCATTAACGCCTATTTGAAACAAAAAAATACCATTGATGCCTTATTGGTGATTATTCCAAGACACCCTGAACGCTTTAATGAAGTGTACAAACTGGCACAAAATCACTCGCTTAATGTCATCAAACGATCCAGCAACAAACCGTGCAAAGATTGCGATCTACTCTTAGGTGATTCTATGGGTGAGATGATGAGTTATTTTGATCTGGCTGATATCGTATTTATGGGTGGTAGCTTAAATAACACGGGTGGGCACAACATGCTTGAGCCTGCCGCACTTTCAAAGCCCATTCTGTTTGGGCCAAACGTCTTTAACTTTGCAGAGATATCCTCTGATTTACTGGAACAAAATGGGGCGATTCAAGCGTCTAATGCAGATGATCTGTTGACGTCCATCGCCACGTTACTCACCGACACTAAAGCAGCAAAATCTCTAGGGTTGAATGCCAATCAATATTTTCAGTCTAAGCAAGGGGCGGTGGATAAACTTATCGAACAGGTGCGGTTATTTTTGCATTAAATGCTGTCTAACAAAATCCGCGGTTCTTTGATTGGCATCCTTGGCCGCCAAATCATCCGCAAACGTTCTAACGTGTGTTGGCCTAAATTCAAAGCCTCTGCCCACACCTGGGTAAATAAATAACTGTGCATCCACCCCTCTGTCTTGCAATTCTTCTATACCGGCCATAATTGGGCGAATTCTTTGATATTGATCATGCTCACCAACAAAAACCAAGGTCGGTACGTTAAGTGTGTTTAGCTCCGGCGCGTATTGATATATTTGCTTAACCTCTGGCGCGTTAGGATCTTGCCAATGTGGATAATACGATACATAACAAGCAACCTTACTGGCTTGCTGATTATGCGTAACTAAGGCTTTGAGCGTCATATAGCCGCCACGCGTATGCGAAACTGCGCAAACCTTGCTACCCAAAATATCGCTACGCTGCAACAAAATGTCAATGCCTTTAGCGACGTGCTGATCATAAATATACTGATGCTCAACTGGAAATGGCGGAATCATATAAGTGCCAAACATATCGGGCGCCAACACCACAAAACCGCGTGCTGCTAAGCGCTTAATCCGTGGCAGCGTCCAAGAATCTAACCCTCGTCTACCATGCTGAAACAAAATGGCAGGATACTTGCCCGGCAAGGTAGGCTTAAATATATAAGCCTCAACTTCAACATCACCATCTAAATAAGTCGTGCTTTCCATTGATACTTTGTGATTTTTCGGCGTTGGCAATTGGCCTTCATTCCACCACGCGTCGTCCCACCAACGTTTTTCTTTGTCTTGCGGATACTCAATATTAATCCAAGGCTTGGAAGGATGCGGTGCAGCGAGCACCCAAGTGGAAAAAACAACACCAAAGATTGCCAAACTTAATACTAATTTTTTTAAACTAACCATTTTTATTACCTCAATAACGCTGGATTTCATAAAACAAAAATGAAGCTGTTCAAGTGATTAGCACAAAGCCGACTAAAGATTCCATACCCACTAAAAATCGAATCGCACCAAATGGCTCAATATCGCCAAAACCCAAGGTGGTGAAATTGGTAAACGAAAAATACACGCTATCGAGCAACGAGCCATCAAAATTTCCGTGAATCGTGCCCCAAGATTTTTTTCCTTAAGCATCAAGAAATAACCTAGTGCAAACAGCCAAATTTCCACCACATGCGCGATTAAGGCTATAAAAACCACCACCACAATTGTAAACTGATGTTTGATATTAATACGCGGCAAAAAAATAGTGACGCGATACAAAAATTCATAATGAATTAGCACCGCGAGCCCTACAATCAAACTGTTTATTAAAATACAAACAACATAGTCAAACAAAGCTTTAAATTAGATTATCATTCTACCCAATAAATTTGAGGAAAAATCAAAATGGGCTGTTGCAACACCAAAACCGATGAAAAAACTTTATGCTATTGTTTTAATATCACTGAAAACGCCTATTTAGAAGCATTAAAACTCGGAAAAGGTGCTGTTTTAAAGGATTTTGTGGTGTTTCAGACCAAACACAACTACTGCAACTGCGAAAACCTCAATCCTTCTAAGCAATGTTGCCTAAAAGCATTCAAGAAAATAGAAATTTCGCAAAAAACGTAAATGAGCGATTAACCGCCTTTTTTCAGTTGAATTGATGGGCAATCCACCGAGCCATACGAGCAAAACACACAGCAATCACCCAGTTTGGGTTTGATCACCTCGCCGCAGGATTTACACTCATAAAACCACTGACAATTATCCGTTGGCATTTTTTCACTTTCTTGATAGCCGCATTTAGGGCAAGTAATAATTGATTCTTTAATAAAAGAATTACTCATTATTATTGTACATCCTCTTTCATATAAATCTGCGAATCATTGGCTAAAAATTCAGCCGATTTTTGATCCATCTCCACTTGAATGGCATTAATCTTGGCGATTTCTGCCGCATCCATGGTTTTGATTTCTTGCGTGATTTTCATTGAACAAAACTTAGGTCCACACATCGAACAAAAATGTGCAGTCTTTGCGGCTTGCTTAGGCATGGTTTCGTCGTGATATTTACGCGCCGTATCCGGGTCTAAACCGATATTGAACTGATCTTCCCATCTAAACTCAAAACGTGCTTTAGATAGAGCATTGTCGCGAATTTGCGCACCTGGATGGCCTTTGGCCAGGTCGGCGGCATGAGCGGCAATTTTGTAAGCAATAATGCCTTCTTTAACATCGTCTTGATTAGGTAGACCTAAATGCTCTTTTGGGGTTACGTAGCAAAGCATAGCGCAACCATACCAGCCGATTTGCGCGGCGCCAATGGCTGAGGTAATGTGATCATAACCCGGGGCAATGTCGGTTGTGAGTGGGCCTAGCGTATAAAACGGCGCTTCGCCACATTCTTCTAATTGCTTATCCATATTTTCTTTAATCATCTGCATTGGCACATGACCTGGACCTTCAATAAAGGTTTGTACGTCGTGCTTCCAAGCAACTTTGGTCAACTCGCCTAACGTCTCTAGCTCGCCAAATTGCGCTGCATCATTCGCATCGGCAATACAGCCAGGGCGCAAACCATCACCGAGTGAAAAAGTGATGTCGTATTTTTTCATGATTTTACAAATGTCTTCAAAATGCGTATAAATAAAACTTTCTTGATGGTGCGCTAAACACCACTTGGCCATAATAGAGCCGCCGCGAGAAACAATACCGGTAATACGGTGAATGGTTAGCGGTACGTATTTAAGGCGTACGCCAGCATGAATGGTGAAATAATCAACCCCCTGCTCAGCTTGCTCAATCAGCGTGTCTCTGAACACTTCCCAAGTCAAATCTTCAACCACGCCTTTGACTTTTTCAAGTGCTTGGTAAATCGGCACGGTGCCAATTGGCACTGGCGAATTGCGGATAATCCATTCGCGAGTTTCATGAATATTGTTACCGGTTGAAAGGTCCATAATAGTGTCAGCACCCCAACGAATACCCCAAACCATTTTATCAACCTCTTCTTCAATGCTTGATCCAAGGGCTGAATTACCAATATTGCCGTTGATTTTAACCATAAAATTACGGCCAATAATCATCGGCTCAATCTCAGGGTGGTTGATATTAGCAGGAATGACTGCGCGCCCGCGTGCCACTTCAGAACGTACAAACTCAGCGGTAATAATTTCAGGAATTTCAGCGCCAAAGCTCTGGCCTTTTTGCTGGCCGATTAGATCTTTGTAGTCTTGCCATTTACAATTTTCACGAATGGCAATGTATTCCATTTCAGGGGTGATAACACCTTGACGAGCGTAATGCATTTGGGTGACGTTTTTGCCCTCTTTAGCACGCCTTGGGGTTTTTAAAAACTCAAAACGTAATTCGTTTAATTCTTCATTATCCAGGCGTTCATTAGAAAATACCGAGCTCATGCCTTCTAACACTTCAGTGTCGTTGCGTTCATCAATCCAATGATGACGAACAGAGTCTAAGCCTTTGCGTAAGTCAATTTTCACATTGGTATCGGTATAAACACCTGAGGTGTCATAGACGTGAATTGGTTCATTTTTTTCAGCCAACTCACCAATGGTGTCTGTTAGGGTGATTTCACGCATTGGCACTTGAATATCAGCGCGTGAACCCTCGACATAAATTTTGTGAGAATTGGGAAAAGGTTTAATAAACGCCTCTTTGACGTGTGACATGCTGACTAAGGTTTCGCTTGATTGGCTCATTGTTGTATAATTTAGTAAAATAATTAAAGAAAATATAAAATGACAATTTTAACCCATAGACCACGCCGTATGAGAAAACACGCACATACCCGTGAATTAATGCGTGAAAACACACTAACAACCGATGATTTAATTCTACCAATTTTTATTATTGAAGGTGAAAATAAACGCGAAAGCATTGATTCTATGCCTGATGTTGAGCGCTTGAGCATTGATGAGTTACTGATTGAGGCACAAGAATTGGTTGATTTAGGCATTCGTGCAGTGGCCTTATTTCCCGTGGTTCCTGATGCTAAAAAATCACTCGATGCACAGGAGGCTTTTAATAGTGACGGCTTGGCACAGCGCGCTGTACGGGCACTAAAAGCACAATTTAGCGAGCTGGCCGTTATTACCGATGTGGCACTCGATCCATTCACCACACATGGGCAAGATGGTTTAATCGATGAGAGTGGTTATGTACTCAACGACGAAACCACTGAAGTTTTGGTCAAACAAGCGTTATCGCACGCACAAGCTGGTAGTGATATTGTCGCCCCATCAGATATGATGGATGGTCGCATTGGCGCTATTCGTGATGCCTTAGAGGAAAATGGATTTATTCATACCAGTATTTTGGCCTACTCTGCAAAATACGCATCAAACTATTACGGACCTTTTCGTGATGCGGTCGGCTCTGCTAAAAATTTAGGTAAATCCAGCAAAGAAACTTATCAAATGGACCCTGCTAATGCCGATGAAGCCATTCGTGAAGTAGGCTTAGACATTGAAGAAGGTGCGGACATGGTGATGATTAAACCAGGCTTGCCTTACTTAGATATTGTGCATCGAGTTAAAGAAACGTTTGGCATGCCAACTTTTGCCTACCATGTAAGTGGTGAATACGCCATGCTAAAGGCAGCCAGTCAAAATGGTTGGATTGACGAAAAAAAGGTGGTGCTAGAAACCCTACTTTGCTTCAAGCGTGCGGGCGCTGATGCAATTTTGACTTACTATGCCAAGCAAGCGGCCAAGTGGTTGAAATAAAGTCATTTAATTTATATATTACAATATAATAATATTCTAATATAGTTTTAAAATTAGGGTATAATACGCCGTTAATATTAGTCACTTATCTTTGAGAATTTATTATGGAAAACAAATCACTTTTTGCAGCAATCTCCCTAACGATCGTATTGGTTTCAGGTTTATTCTTTTATAACAATCAAATTACTCAGCTTGAAAATGAAGTGGCTAGTATTACCACTGAGTACAATGCAAAAATTGGTGCTATACAATCTGTAGACAAAGCTGAGAGCAATATAAAAACTTCTGTTCTTGAAGATTTAAATAATCAATTAATCACTGCACGTTCTGCCCTACAAGAAGCACAACAGCAGCTAACCTTAGCAACCAGCAAATCTAGCGTTTTAAACGATGAAATGTCACAAATGGATGATGCACGTAGTGAGGTTAGCACACTTAAAGGCTCACTTAAAGAAACCCAAGGGTCTTTACAGACAACACAAAAAGAACTAACCCTTTCAGGCGAAAAAATACAACACCTTAAGGATTTGTTCAAATCACAAAACAAAGCAACTGTTATCAATAACATGGCTCGTATTAGTGAATTAAAAGAAACCTCAACGGGCATTGTGGTCACTGGTATTATCGTGCCTGCCATTGGTGTAGCAACTTTAATTTCTTACACCGTAGAAGAGATTAATAATTACTGCGCCAATATTAAAAACACCATAGATTTGGAGAAAAAAGTATTCAATAAAGTGGTTTCTCTAGACGCTCAAATGCAAGACAATTACCATCAACAGTGTGAAGTCAGCCTAAAAGACAAAGTTAAAGAAGGCTTAAAGAAGTTAAAATCAATCAACTAAAAAGCTAAAAAGTACGGGGTCTTGCCTCGTACTTTTTTGAGTGGCTAATTAATTTTGTTTTTAATGGCGCCCTCAATTAAATCTTGAACCACTTCTGGCTCAGCCAATGTGGAAGTGTCACCCA
>DQNX01000047.1 GCA_015658965.1 Gammaproteobacteria bacterium | reverse complement strand
TCTTTACCGGGTTCGCCCGCAAACTGCTTACGTAATTGATCTTTAAATGTTTTTGAAGAATGCAAACGAGCCACTTCATATTCATCTTTATAAGTCATTAACTTTGCTAGATTGCGTGCAATTGCCATACTCAAATTTAGTGTGCCAGTGGGTTTAATTTGTCTTTCAACAACACTTATTTTTTCTATTGCTTGCTCAAAACGCTTAGCATATGCCCTGCTCTGATATTCCCTTAACTTAGTCGCACCTTTAACAATTAAAGAGTCGAGTGTTTCTGGCATATCTACCACTACGACACGAGTGTCAGGATCGGTTTTTGGCAATAAATTTTTATCAAATGCAGCAACTCGTCCCCATTCAAATGCTTCTATATTTTTGTCAACCGTGACACCGTTTAATTCTATAGCCCTCGTTAAGGCGCTGTGTGACAAAGGTATCCAACCCATCTGCCAGGCATAGCCCAATAGCAAGGGGTTAGCATATATACTGTCACCCATGGTTCGTAATGAAATTGCAGTTGCGTCAACATAATCACATTGAACGCCAATGGCATCATTAATGTTGGTTTCAGCCATATCTTTTGGAAAAATCCAGTTTGGGTCGCTCAAAAATTCCGCTGCGGGGGTTTGCGCGGTGTTGACCACAGCATGTGATAAACCCTGTCTAACCTTAGATAAAACATCACTCGAAGCTGCTACGATTTCATCACAACCAATTAATACATCTGCAGCAGCAGTAGGAATGCGGGTCGCATGAATTTTTTCTGGAGAAGCGGCAATTTGTATGTGACTCATTACTGCACCGCCTTTTTGCGCTAAACCCGTTTGGTCTAGTACGGTTACGCCTTTACTTTCAAGATGCGCCGCCATCCCCATTAAGGCACCGATTGTCACTACCCCAGTTCCACCAATTCCGGCAACGACAACGCCATAAGTTTTTTCCAAACTTGGTAGTGTTGGTACGGGTATTTCTTTAGGTAATCCCAATTGACCATTTGTTTCGGGTGCGCGTAACTGAACTCCTTCTGCTGTCACAAAACTCGGGCAAAAGCCTTTTAGGCATGAAAAATCTTTGTTACAACTATTTTGATTAATTTGTCTTTTTGTGCCCAAATCGGTTGCTAGAGGTTCAATCGAAACGCACCCCGAGACTTCAGTGCAATCGCCACAACCCTCGCACACCGATGGATTAATGAAAGCACGACGGGCAGGGTCAGGCATTAAACCGCGCTTACGACGACGCCTTTTCTCGGTGGCACACGTTTGATCATAAATAATAATAGACACGCCACTTTGATCTCGTAAGCGTAATTGTAACTTTTCAAGTTCATCTCGATGGTAAACTTTTACCTCAGCCGGCAATTGAAAGGTGTTATCGTTTTGATTAGCATATTTTTCGGGCTCATCGCTCACAATAAGCACTTCTGATGCACCTTCAGCTAATACTTGAAAAGATATTTGCGGAACTGTAAGAACTCCATCTACCGGTTGTCCACCGGTCATAGCAACTGCGTCATTGAATAAGATTTTATAGGTAATGTTCGCAGAAGCGGCTATTGCAGCTCTAATCGCCAATAAACCAGAATGAAAATACGTGCCATCGCCTAAGTTAACGAACACATGTTTATCACCCGAAAAGTTCATTTGGCCAAGCCAACTTACGCCCTCACCGCCCATTTGTGTGAAAGTTTCTGTGTTGCGATCCATCCACATCGCCATGTAATGACAACCAATACCTGCCAATGCACGAGACCCCTTAGGTACTCGTGTTGAGGTGTTATGTGGACAGCCAGAACAAAACCAAGGTTTTCGTTCAACAGCTAATCGAGGTAAATTGGCCTCGCGCTCTTTAGCTTCAATTATCGCAATACGTTGCATCACTCTTTCACGAATTTGCGGCGGTAAACCGATACGATCGAGGCGAGTTGCTATCGCTTTAGAAATAAGTGTCGGTGAAAGTTCGTAGCGCGCGGGCAGTAACCATTGTCCTCTTGGTTGAGACCATTCTCCACCTGAATTGTCTCGTTCATCAAACTTTCCATAAATGCGTGGGCGAACATCGTCACGCCAATTATATAACTCTTCTTTCAAGGCATATTCTAATATTTGGCGTTTTTCTTCAACGACAAGTATTTCTTCTAAGCCGGTAGCAAACTCTCGAGCATCACGCGACTCCAACGGCCAAACACAGCCTACTTTCAAGATACGAATACCTAATGCTATACAAGTTTTATCATCTAAACCGAGGTCAGTTAATGCTTGGCGCACATCTAAATATGCTTTTCCAGCAGCCATAATACCAAAGCGAGCATTAGGTGAGTCGAGCGTAATTTGGTTGATTTTATTTGCACGGATATACTCTAGAGCGGCATACCATTTATGATTTAACATACGAGCTTCTTGGTCTAATGGTGGATCAGGCCAACGGATATTTAGGCCACCTTCAGGCATGGGGAAATCTTCAGGTATAACGACCTTGACTCGGTCAGGATCAACATCGATAGAGGCTGACGATTCAACAATATCAGTCACGCATTTCATGCCTACCCATAAACCCGAATACCGACTCATGGCCCAACCATGCAGCCCATAATCAAGATATTCTTGCACATTTGACGGATAAAAAACGGGAATACCACACGCAATCAATATATGTTCAGATTGGTGAGCGACTGAAGAAGATTTAGCCGCATGGTCGTCACCTGCTAGCAACAATACTCCACCGTTAGCAGAAGTCCCCGCTGAATTAGCATGCTTAAGCACATCAGCAGATCGATCAACACCCGGACCTTTACCATACCACATGCCAAATACGCCATCATATTTGGCATTGTCACGTAAATTTACTTGCTGAGTTCCCCAAACTGCGGTAGCCGCTAAATCTTCATTTAAACCGGGTTGAAATGTGATTTCGTGTTCAGCAAGTTCTTTCTTGGCTCCCCACAAAGCTAAATCAACGCCACCTAGTGGTGAACCCCTATACCCCGATACATAACCGGCTGTATTTAGACCGGCTTGCTGATCTCGTTCTTTTTGCATAAGCGGTAAGCGAACGAGTGCTTGGGTGCCGCTGGCATAAATTTGTCCTTTGTTAAGGCAATATTTATCTTGTAACGTAACATCACGCAAATCACTTTTAGCAAGAGTTTGGTCCGAGGAAGTCATTTATTTTTCCTGTTTTGATTATAATTTGAAAAAAATAAGTTGAACACATTATGAAAAACCATTCAAATAATGTAAAATCACAAAAAATGCATGCAGGTATTAGAAAAACAGATAATGGACTTACGAAGCGTTTCACTAAAACAGTTAAGATATTTTATTGCTACTGCTGAAACGGGCCAACTATCAAAGGCCGCACACAGCACACATGTCTCTCAATCAGCTATAACGGCTGCAATAAAGTCACTCGAAAGCTTAATGAAAGTGCGTCTTTTTGACCGTCAACAACTAGGTGTATCATTGACAGCAGAAGGGCATCGTTTTTATTTACGAGTTAGAGAAGTGCTAGACTTACTTGAAGATGCGATAAGAGAACCTAGATACAATGTGTACAATTTACAGGGTTCTGTTAAAGTTTCAGCTTCTTACACCGTTTTAGGTTATTTCTTACCTAATTTACTTGCAAGGTTTAGGGCTAATTATCCTGATGTGGAAATAGACCTGCATGATAAGAAACGTTTGGATATTGAACAAGCTGTTAAAGATGGAAGCACTGAATTGGGTATTGTCATCCTTTCTAACAGCACAAACTTGTCGCCATTTTCACACCATGTTCTTATTCGTTCGCGCCGTCAATTGTGGTTATCAGCCACTCATCCTTTGCTCAAACAAGATCAAGTATCCCTAAACGACATTAGCAAGTATCCCTATATTCAAATTACTGAAGATGAAGGTGAAGAGTCCACTCGACGTTATTGGCAAGCCAACAGAGAACAACTTAATATCGGTTTTAAAACGAGTTCGATAGAAAGTTTACGAGGCCTCATTGCGCACAATTTTGGACTCACTATTTTGTCTGATATGATTTATCGCCCTTGGTCGCTTGAAGGGAAAAAAATAGAAACGCGTCCAATACTAAATCAAGTACCCGATATGCAAGTAGGGATTATTTGGAAAAAAGGCGCCGTGCTTAGTAAACCGGCGCAAGCAATGCGGGAGTTGCTGATCCAGATCTGTGGTAGTTAATTAATATTCAAATAATATCAATTAATTTACCCGCCCTAACTATAAGGAGCGGGCGATTATTTCTTTCATTATTTCAGATGTACCACCGTAAATGCGAGCCACGCGCGCATCTACCCATGCACGACTGACTTTATATTCAGTCATAAACCCATAGCCACCGTGTAATTGTAAGAGCTCATCTAACAATTCTCCTTGCAATTCAGAGCCAACTAGTTTGGCCATCGCGGCTTCTTCAGCGGATAGATCATCAGTCAGAACTTTGGCGATACAATTGTCGACAAACGCACGTAGCATCGTTGCTTTTGCTTTTACTTCTGCCAACTTAAAGCGAGTATTTTGATAATCAAAAATGGCTTTACCAAATGCCCGGCGATCACGCGTATACTCAATTGTTTCTTCCAGTAATGTTTCAATGCATTGAGCTGCTCTTATAGCAATAATCAAACGTTCCCAAGCTAGTTGATGAAAAAGGTAGTTAAAGCCTTTGTTTTCTTCGCCTAAACGGTTGTCCACTGGCACTCTAACGTCATCAAAAAATAGTTCCGCAGTGTCTTGGCCTTTTAATCCAATCTTGTCAAGTAGACGTCCTTTGCTAAAACCCTTTCGATCCGTTTCTACACATATTAGGGTCAAATCACGAGAGTTCGGATCAAGTTTACAAGCTGCAACCACTAAGTCAGCATTTCCGCCATTGGTAATAAATGTTTTCTGACCCGAAATGACGTATTCGTCACCTTCTCGACGTGCACTCATGCGCATTGAACGCAAATCGCTCCCTACACCAGGCTCGCTCATAGCGATTACGCCGATGACTTCACCGGTGACCATTTTGCTTAACCATTTTTCTTTTTGTTCAGTGTTACCATAAGCCACTAGGTAATTTGCAACAATTTCAGAGTGAGTAGTAAAACCAATCGCAGTCGCGTTAGCCCTCGCCAGTTCTTCTACCATTATTGCAGAATGACCGTAGTCGCCTCCTGCCCCCCCAAAATCTTCAGGTACACAGGAACATAACAAGCCTACTTCACCTGCTTTTAACCAAATATCTTTAGGTACAATCCCTTGTTTTTCCCAATCATGCAGATGTGGCGTAATTTCGTTTTCAATAAAGCGACGAGCCATTTGTCTGAACATCTCATGATCTTCTCGGAATACAGAACGCATAATCATTCCTTACGTAATTTAAAATAACTTTATTATTTACCCGTAAATTTAGGGTCACGTTTTTCAATAAAAGCATTAACCGCTTCACCATGGTCTTCAGTATGATGAGCAATAGATTGAAACGCTGCAGAAAGCTCCAACAAAGAATCTAGCCTCATATGCTGACCTTCACGTAATAAACGTTTAGTTAATCTAAGGCCATGTCCTGGATTCGCAGCCATACTTTGTGCCAACTTCATAGCTGTAGCATCGAGTTCTTCTGCATTCACAAGTTCAGTAACCAATCCCCATTCCAAGGCTTTTTCAGCATTAATTGCATCACCCGTCAGCGCCATTATGCTGGCTCTTGGCAACCCTACAATTCGGGGTAAAAACCAAGCGCCACCGTCACCAGGCACAATTCCCAATTTAATAAAACTTTCTGCAAATTTCGCTTTAGTGACAGAAATTCTGACATCACACATGCAGGCTAAATCTAGACCTGCTCCAATGGCTGGACCATTCAATGCGGCTATAACAGGAATTTCTACGTCATAAAGCGCCAATGGTATTCTCTGAATACCGTTTCGATACTGATTGCGCAATTCAAAAGGCGAGCCCGCAAAAATACCCGCTCGTTCTTTCATATCTTTGACATTCCCACCGGCACAAAATGCCGAGCCATTGCCTGTCAAAATAAGTACTTTAATGCTTGTATCTATTCTAATTTGCTGACACAAATCCACAAACTCTTGAAAGTATTCAGGTTTTGTTAACGCATTTCTAGATTCTGGCCTGTCCATACGAGCGGTAATAACCGCGCCTTCTCGTTCAATATGTAAAAACGGTTTCATTCGCGTATCTCTGTTTAAACAGTATCAAAATGACCTGCGGTCACTGCAGGCCAAAAATTGTCGGCTCCATGCTTGCACACTGCGTCACCTAAATGCTTAGCCCAATAAGTTTCAGAACCGAATTCACTTCGCCAAGACCATAAACGACGAGTCAACAAATGCAGAGGATGTTCGTGCGTAAAACCAATAGCACCATGCACTGCGTGCGCTATTGAGGCCCCCACACCAGCAGCTTCAGACGTACAAATTTTAGCTGTGCTCACGCCAAGCGCATCAACAGTACCTGACGATGCTGAAAACCCTGCTTCAGCCGCTATTACTGACGCACTCACATGCTCGGCCATTTGTGCCAATTGATGCTGAATCGCTTGAAAGCTGCCAATAGGTCGTCCGAATTGCACTCTTTCTGAGGCATACTCATGAGAAATAGTCATGGCTTTGTGCATGGCACCTGCCATTTGCGCTGAACGCAACATGGCGCCCCCTTGCATTAAGACATTACTTGAAATAGGAGCAGGTAAAACTGCGCAAAAGACAGGGCTGATGTTTTCTACTACAAAACTATCGCGAGCTTCACCCGCTACATTACATGCTTCTTTTCGTATTTTAATTTGCTCACGGCTTAACACGACAAGGTGATTACAATCATCCTTGGGCACCACGGCAATAATATGCTGTGTATAACGCCCCCACGGTACATCATGTAAAACACCATTTAATTTGTCACCATCTAGCCTTAATTCAGATTTAGCGGCAAAACTTAAGACGCCTGTCAATGGCGCTATATCGCATTTACAAAGTAAGTAATTAACAAAAATAGATTCACATAAAGGAAGTGGTAGTGCGTAAGAACCCGCTAAACGGGCAACACCACATAGGTCAGACCAACTTGCACCCGCTCCTCCAGCGCTTTCTGCCACCATTGCGTAGGTAAAGCCTAGCTCATCTAAGGATGTCCAAAGAGTCCCATTCCAACCATCTTTTTCAGCGAGTAAAACTTGTTCTGTGTCTACTGTGTCTTGGAAAAAACGCTCAATTGTTGAATCAAAAATTTCTCTCATTTTCAATTTGCTCCCAATCCGCGCGCAATTATGCCTCGCAGTATTTCACGCGTACCACCGCGTAAAGAAAAAGAAGGTGCCATTTGCATCAAGTAAGCTAAAATCTGAGCATGCTCGCTTCCACCAACAGAACAAGGAGAGAGATCACATAAGGCTTGTGCTAACTCAGGAATTTCTTGCTCAAATGTTGCACCAAAAGCTTTTACACAAGATGCTGCCCATACTGGGCTCTTGCCTTCAGATAGTTCTTGCGTGACCGACAATGACATATTACGCAAGGTAATCAGTTTTGCAGTAAGACGCCCAATTTCTTTTGCTTGTAAAGCATCTGGGTTGTTACCAATTACGTCGATGAGGCTATTTAGCAGTATCATGGAACTTAAAAATCGTTCTGGACCACTTCTTTCCATTGCCAATTCAGCGGTTACTTGAGACCAACCCTGTCCTTCAGTTCCAATAATTGCGTCCGCGTCGATTTCAACATTATCGAAAAATACTTCATTAAAATGTGCGCCCCCAACTAGGTCTTTAATTGGTCGAATCGTAATACCGGGTAAACTCAAATCAATTATTACTTGCGATAAACCTTGTTGGCGCTTTTCGCCTTCGCTAGTTCTCACTAAAGCAATCATGTAATGGGATAGATGGGCGTTAGTGGTCCAGACTTTTTGGCCATTAACAATCCATTTGTTCCCGTGTCGTATAGCGCGAGATTTAATTGATGCCAAATCTGAACCGGAGTTAGGCTCGCTCATGCCTATACAAAAGTATTGTTCACCTCGACAAATTGCTGGTAAATGAAAATCTTTTTGTGCATCGGTTCCAAATTTAAGTATTTGTGGACCACTTTGACGATCAGAAAACCAATGTGCAGATACAGGCGCACCTGCCGCCAATAATTCTTCTATTACCACATAACGGGAAAACGCGCTCGCCTCTGAGCCACCGTATTGTTTTGGTAATGACATCCCAACCCAACCACGTTGACCTAATTTGCGACTAAATTCAGCATCAAACCCAATCCAAGAATCGGCACGCTTTATGTTTGGAAAGTCACTTAATTCCTGCTTAAGAAACGCCCTTACTTCAGCGCGTAACGCTTCGGCTTCTGCAGGTATTGTACTGTATTTGAAATTTTCGATTGACATCTAAGCACCTACCAAATCAGCTTTGGAAACATCTTACAATGGCCTGCCAAATGGTAAACCATTGTAATAATCAAGAATAAAAGACAGAAGTAAGGCTGTTGTGCTTACTTCTGTAGATTTGCTTAAAGAGCGGTACCCGCATCAGCACTTTCAAACATTTTGTTAATATCTCCAGATGTTACTGGTTTTTTCGCGTCGTGCTCTGGGGCGGCGCCACCTAAGCCTAAAGCGGGTTCAATACTAACATGTGTGGCCTTGGCTTTTAGCGCGCCTACGGTGCAGTTTTCACGACCTAAAATAGCAAAGGGGTCATAAGAAAATTCGCGCATTGCATTAAGGTGAGTAATTTTATTGATAGTGTCATCAGACAAATGTTGGGATTGCTTCCAAAACACATCAGCAGAATACGGCCATGTGCAATCAGAGTGCGGATAATCACATTCCCATGTTACTTTATCCACATTCATATGCTGCAGGTTATGCAAACCAAATTCATCTTCAATAAAACAAGTAATAAAATGTTGGTTAAAAATATCACTTGGTTTTTTGTTTCCAAAATTCGAGTTAGTCCATTCTTTATGATGGCCATGCGTAAAGTCAGCACGTTCCAGCAAATAGGGGATCCAACCTATGCCACCTTCCGACAATGCCATTCGCAGTTTAGGGTGACGTTTCCAAAATGGCGCCCACATCCAATCGGCTGCAGAATTAGAAATTGATATAGGCATTGACGTAATCCATGCATCTATTGGCGATTCGTCTGATGCGTGAGCGGCTTTTACACCGGTACCAATATGGCAGCAAATCACCACATTATTATCTTCACAGGCTTTCCATAAGGGATCCCAATGCGGATTATGGATAGAAGGATAACCATGTACGGTGGGATTATCAGACAAAGTTAATGCATGTACGCCTTGGTCAGCCATTCGTTTAACTTCAGCCGCTGCTGCTTTCATGTCCCACCAAGGCACCATCATTAAGGGAATAAAGCGCCCTGGCGCTGCATTGCACCAGTCGTGTAAATGCCAATCATTATAAGCTTGGATTGCAGCAAGGCTTACTGCTTTGTCAGGCATTACCTGAAAACGTTGACCGGCGAAGCCAGGGAAGGTAGGAAAACACAAAGAACCTAGCACACCATTTGCATCCATATCTTCAACACGTGCTTTTACGTCCCAAGTACCACGGCGCATTTGGTCATAGCCTAAAGGCTCCATTCCGTATTCAGATTTAGGTCGACCGACAACAGAGTTAAGTCCCATATATCCGGTGGCTTGCTCTTCAAACATCCAAATGTCTCTGCCATTGCGTTTTTCAACACGCGGTTCACGCCCTTTAAACTTAGCTGGCATATGGCGAGTAAAGGCACCCGGTGGCTCAATCGCATGGTCGTCAACACTGACTAAAATCATATCTTCGAGTTTCATCTAAATCCTCCAATATGGAACATCGCTTTCTCGACGAGAAATCACCATGCTCCTTTAACTGTTATTTTCTGTTATTTACTGATTCAACACATCTATATTAGACACTTTTAATGAATCTGTCTAATACTTTTAAAATAAATTTAAACATTTTTTACATATTTGTTTAACTTAATGCTGATCCCAAACAACATGAACTTCGTGAGGGCCACGTAATTGCGCTCCTTCAATTTTAGGTTTTGGCATGTCAGGATCTAGTCGAATATTCGGGAACAAATCTAAAATAGCGTTTAAGGCAACCACCATTTCAGTTTTAGCGATAAATTGTCCAATGCACATATGGGGTCCAAAGCCAAATCCAAACGATGGTTTTACTTTGCGCTCAATAATATATTCTTCGCTATCTTCAAATACCTCTTCATCGCGATTGGCTGACGCTACTATGCATTGAACCATTGCCCCTTTAGGTATTTGCATCCCCCTAATTTCTAGGTCTTGTGCTGCTTGACGAACCTTAAATGTAGCAACAGGTTCTAATCGAACCGCTTCGTCAATAGCTTTGCCTACTAAAGAACGATCGGCACGAACTCGTTCTAATAGTGCGGGTCTTTCTAATAACAAGGTCATCAAAGAACCAAAAGTACGGGTAGTCGTCTCCCCTGCAGCGGGTAACAATGAACGCACAAACGTCGTGATTTCATGATCATCCAATTGCCGCCCTTCATATTCGGCACGAATAAGACGGCTTATTAAATCGCCTCCTTTCGCGCCATTTTTACGGGCTTCAACTACGGCTTCTTTGACAGCATCGTACAGGCATTTTGCAGCTTCCATGGCAGCTTTACGAGCCTCTGCTGCTTTTTCTGGAGTGACTTGAGGCCCAGCTAAAATAGCTAAAGACCATGCCGCCACTTGCTTAACTTTGTCATGATCATCTTCTGGAAAACCAATTAAGGAATAAATCAATCGGATTGGAAAATATAATGCAAAATCCATTAAGTCGGCTTTGCCCTCTTTTTGTAAAGGGATCAAAAACTCGTTACGAACAATAGGGTCCATTTTGGTATCACGCCACGTATTGACAACATCTGGCATAAAAACTGGTTGTAATAAAGCACGTGCCTTTTTGTGCTCTTCTCCGTCCATACCAGTTAAGATTAAACCATCAAAAAACGCCCCTAAGCCTTCCGCAATGAAACCACTTGTAAAGTTTTTTGCATCCCGTAAAACAGCCATTACATCCTTATGCTTAAACAGGGTAAAAGTAAGACGGTTTGCGTCAAGTCCGGCAATGTTAGGTACACCTTGTTGACTCATAAAATCTTCTGCAATAATTGGAGAGTTTTTACGCATTTCTCGATATATCGCATTTAAATCCACATCTTGTCCGCGATAGTTATCTGCTACACCGGCAAAGGCTTTTTCTAGATTTTCATTTTGTTGCTTGGACATGTTACTCACCACTTGTTGACAGTTATTCTAAAATTCCACAAAACTTAATAGATACACTTTCTTAATTTATGTCTAAATTAAATTATAATAACTAAGCTAACAGCAGTTAACAAAAATTTAAACACTTTTTTAATTTATGACTCATTATATTCACATAATCACATCCAATCTTTTTATTTATCTTCATTTGTATGTAGATGTCGTGCTTGTAAACTGCCAGCCCCTAGTAACACAGCCATTAACCAAAATAGAGCGCCAATGCCCATCAGCGAACCTAAGGCTGCAAATAGAACGGGCATTGTTGCCATCGATATGTGAGCAAATGCAGAGCGCAAGGCTAAGGCTTCACCATGTCTCTTTTTTGGTGTAATTTGATGCAACTTTGCCAACATTGCGGGTTGGATCATTCCTAAAGCAATACCTAAAATAGCTGCCAATAGCATCATGGCTATTTCACTACTAACAACTGGAAACAACACAAATACTAGAGCGCATAGTATTAGTGTGCCACCAAGCATCACTTGATTAGATAATCGCTGTACCATGAAAGGAATGATAATTCTTACTACAATTGATGAAAGTGAATACACCATGAAAATAAACCCTACCACCGACGCACTGATATCGCGCTCGTGACTCAAAATAGGTAAAGCCATGCTGAAAACGCCCCAACTAACAGCCACCAACCAATTAATTA
>DQNX01000017.1 GCA_015658965.1 Gammaproteobacteria bacterium | reverse complement strand
TTGATAATGGCCAAAGCGTGTTTGAATTGTCCAATGTGGATCATCACGATCATTTGGTTTGTGTCAAATGTGGAAAAATTGATGAATTTACAGATGAAGTTATTGAGCAGCATCAGCATGATGTGGCCAAACAATACGGTTATCAATTAACCGATCATTGTCTGTATTTGTATGGTTTTTGTAAAGACTGCCAGTAGTCGCACTTAACTTTAATGGAAGACTTCATTATTAGAGCTATTTTGGCGGCAATTGGTATTTCTGTCATTGCTGGCTCACTCGGCTGTTTTGTCATATGGAAACGCATGAGTTATTTTTCCGAATCAATTTCGCATAGTGCACTGCTCGGTGTATCGTTAGGCTTGGCTAGCGGGATGGGTATTCATTTTGGTTTGGTTGTGGTGGGTGTGATTTTTGCTTTACTTATTGTGACATTACAAGAACGACAATTTTTGTCTAATGATGCAATACTGGGTATTTTTTCACACATTGCACTTTCACTAGGCATTGTTGTTTTGGCTTTAGTGGGCGGTGCTAATACCGATTATTTCTCGTTATTATTTGGTGATATTTTGTCTATTACCAATCAAGATATTGTTTGGGTTTATTCGATATTAGTGGTTATTGTAACCTTGCTGTTAGTTTTCTGGCAGCGTTTATTGTTGCTTACCTTGAATGAAGAGTTGGCCAAGGCAGAAGGGCTTAAACACATATTTTATCAGCTTTTATTTATGTTGATGATTGCATTAGCAGTATCCGTTTCTGTGCAAATTGTAGGGGTGTTATTAATTACTTCATTGCTTATTATTCCACCTGCTATTGCCAGGGTGTTTGCCCGCACACCGAGTCAAATGGTGTTTCAGTCAATCTATATTTCAATGGTAGCAGTTATTGTTGGTCTGAGTGGATCAATGCATTATGACGTGGCAACAGGGCCAGCTATTGTGATTTCTCTGGGTATTTTGTTTGTGATTTCTCAGTTAATGGCCGCTAAGCGTTTAAGCTAAAGAATCGTTTAACTCGGTTAATTGATTGGTTTGTTGCTCAACAACTAAGGGTTCAATAATCGATTCTAAATCACCTTCCATAATCTCGGCTAACTTATAGAGTGTTAGATTGATGCGATGGTCAGTAATACGCCCTTGCGGATAATTATAGGTACGAATGCGTTGCGATCGATCGCCACTACCAATCAATTGTTTACGTGTCGATGCCTGCTCTTTTTGTTGGACTTGCTGCTGGGCATCAAGAATTCTAGAGGCCAAGACAGACATTGCTTGTGCTTTGTTTTTGTGTTGTGAGCGTCCATCTTGACACTCAACCACCGTACCCGTTGGAATGTGCGTGACACGAACAGCAGAATCTGTTTTGTTGACGTGCTGACCACCAGCGCCACTCGCTCTAAAGGTGTCAACACGAACATCACTCATATTAATATCAACCTCTTCAATATTTTCAACCTCAGGCATAATAGCTACTGTGCAGGCTGATGTGTGTACACGACCTTGAGATTCGGTTTCTGGCACACGCTGCACACGGTGTGCACCCGATTCAAACTTGAGTTTTGCATAAACATTATCGCCACTAATACGAGCGATCACTTCTTTGAAGCCACCATGGTCGCCAATGTTGGTGCTCATGATTTCTATTTTCCATTTTTGTTTTTCAACATAGCGGGAATACATTCTAAACAAGTCACCTGAAAAAATTGAGGCTTCATCACCACCAGTACCCGCCCTAATCTCAATAATAATATTTCGAGAATCATTAGGGTCTTTAGGTAGTAAGGCTTTTTTAAGCTCTAAATCAAGTTGTTCTAATTTGGCCTTGCCTGTTGATATTTCTTCTTTAGCCATAGCACGCATTTCATCATCATCTTCCAGAAGCATAGTTTCAGCGGCTTCAATATCTTCTTGTGTGGCTAAGTATTGAGAAAACTGCGAATTAACTGGCGTTAGTTGTGCGTATTCAATAGACAATTCACGAAATTTATTTTGATCGGATGCAACACTTGGGTCAGACAGCATGGCGCCCACTTCTTCTAGGCGCATAGACAATTGTTCAAGCTTGGTTAGAACAGAAGTATTCATGATTGTTTGGTTTTATTGTTAGGGATACAGCCTTCGCATTGATTCAGCTGTTCTTTACTTGCTTGTTTGATATTGCTAAAAGGCGCGTGTAATAATTTGTTGGTTAACTGATCAGCCAATTGATTGATAATTGCTTCTGAATTACCACCATTTTTGAGTTTTTTTATGGCCACTTCAACCGCCGCCGCTTTAATTTGATAAGCATTTTGACGGTAAGTCTGTACAACTTGTTCATTTGGTAATGTTTCCAGCCAATGATCAAATTTTTTATTTTGACCGATAATAATTTCTTCAGCCAAGGTTTTTTCTCTTTGTCGGCTGTCAATATTATCATTCACCACTTGCTTTAGATCGTCAACGGTGTATAAAAATACATCATCTAACTGCGCTACTTCTGGCTCAATGTCCCTTGGAATAGCAATGTCCAATATAAACATAGGCTTATGCTTACGTAACTTAAGTGCTGTTTCAATTAAACCTTTACCGATGATAGGTACAGAAGCCGCAGTAGAAGAAATAATAATATCTGCTTCGTGAATTAAGTTAGAAAATTGCTTAAGACTCACTGCTTTAGCGCCGTAAAGAGAAGCGATTTTTTCTGCATTTTTAACCGTTCTGTTGGCAACAATCATATGACGAACGCCTTTTTGATTGAGGTGCTGAGCACATAACTCGATCATTTCACCTGCACCAATTAACATCACAGTTTGTTCGGTTAAATCGGCAAAAATTTTCTCACTGAGTTTAACCGCGCAATAAGCAACAGAAACAGGGGAGGAGCCGATTTGGGTGTCGGTTCTAACTTTTTTAGCGGTAGAAAAAGCATGTTGAAATAGTTTTTCTAATAATTTATTGAGCGTATTTGCTTGTTTGGCTGCATGATAAGCGTCTTTCAGTTGGCCTAAGATTTGTGGCTCACCCAAGACTAAAGAGTCTAATCCTGTTGCCACATGGCAAACATGCTCAACCGCATCATCACCTTCAAAATAACTTAAATAAGGATCAAGCTCTGAGCGTTCAATAAGGTGAGTATTGGCCAAATAATCACTGAGTAGTTCTCGTGTATTGTCTGTGTTGATAACAGCATAAACCTCAGTCCGATTACAGGTAGATAAAATGACGCACGCTTCCACTTCTTTAATTTGATTAAGTTGTGTTAACGCATTGCTTAACTCGCCAGATGCAAAGGCAACTTTCTCGCGCACTTCGACCGGCGCAAGTTGATGGTTAACACTTAGAATAGCGATATGTTGCATAAAAGAAATTAATAAACAAACTCAAACAAACGCTTGATTATACAATGAGTGCCATTGTCGGTGTTAGAATGAGTGCCCTATGAAGTGGATGACAATATTATTGTTGGTATGGTTTTTACAAGGCTGTACCACGCTTGAAGGGAAATCGGTGGCGTTAAATCAAGCACTCGTCATTCCTGCGCAGTGGCAAGCGCAGGGCAGAGCCAGTGTGTCGATGGAGGATTATAATCAAACCACTGGGTTTGAAATTGATTTTAAAAATCAGCACTATGTGCTCATACTTAGTGCTCCACTCGGGCTCGGGCAGATTGTTGTCAAATCAAACACCCAAGGCTTGAGGGTGAATGATAAACAGATTAATTTAAGCTTAAAGCAGTGGATGATTGGTGAATTCGGCTGGCATTTTCCAATTCAAAAACTGGCGCTTATTTTATTTAAACAGCAAAAAAATATTGACCACGAGTGGCGTATAAATATCATCAGTTATCAGCAAATTGATGGAATCGGTTATCCTAAAATTGTACGACTTAATCATTTAACAAAGGCAATTAAAATCAAACTATTGATTGGCAAGGTTAATGAGTTAAAATGATAGAAAAATTCAGTAACTTAACATGATAGAGCAAGATTCTTTAGTAGGCGGGCAAGACCAAGGCAGTGAAGACATTGTCATGACTTCGGTACGTCCAAATTCCTTCAGTGAATACATTGGCCAAAAAGAAGTTAAATTGCAAATGTCGTTGTTCATTGAAGCGGCTAAAAAACGCGGTGATGCGCTGGACCATTCATTGATTTATGGCCCGCCTGGTTTGGGTAAAACCACTTTAGCGAATGTGATTGCTAACCAAATGGGTGCTGGATTTAAGCAAACTTCCGGCCCAGTATTGGAGCGCTCTGGAGATTTGGCAGCAATATTAACCAAACTTGAGCCATACGATATTTTGTTTATTGATGAAATTCATCGCCTCAATCCGGTGGTTGAAGAAATTCTTTATCCTGCTTTAGAGGATTTTAAACTCGATATTATGGTGGGCGAAGGTGTGGCAGCACATTCTGTGCAGTTAGAGCTACCGCCATTTACACTTATTGGCGCAACCACACGTGCCGGCATGTTGACCTCACCACTGCGCGACCGGTTTGGCATCATGCAACGTTTGCAATTTTATGAAGTAAATGACTTGCAAAAAATCGTTATACGTTCAGCTGACATTCTAAATATTCAAATTGAAGCAGCCGGCGCACTTGAAATTGCCAAACGTGCACGTGGCACACCACGAATTGCCAACCGTTTATTGCGTCGAGTGCGTGACTTTGCTGATATTAAAACCAATGGTATTATTCATCAGCAGATTGCGAATGAAGCACTGTCTACGCTTCAAGTTGATCATCTTGGTTTGGAACAATTAGACCGAGATTACCTATCTATCATGATGCAAAAATTTGGTGGCGGTCCGGTTGGTGTGGATACTTTATCAACCGCCATTGGGGAAGAACGTGGCACCTTAGAGGACATGGTGGAGCCTTACTTAATTCAGCAAGGGTTTATTATGCGCACCCCACGTGGTCGTAGCGCAACTGATCTAGCCTATTCGCATTTAGGCTTAATCAATCCATCAAATATTAAAGATTTGTTTAATGAGTGAAATAAGCGTTAGAGTTTATTACGAAGATACAGACAGCGGTGGCGTAGTTTATTACGCCAATTATCTAAAGTTTATCGAAAGAGGCCGCACAGAATACCTTAGAAGCTTTGGTTTTGAGCAAGACGCATTGATTGAAACCCATAACGTGATTTTTGCAGTCAAATCAATCAATGCCAATTACCACTTACCAGCCAGATTTAATGATTTATTAGGCGTGCAAACTTCGATCAAAAAAGTTGGGCATGCGAGCTTGATTTTTTCATAGAAAATAACGCCTTCAGGGCAAAATAAGGTATTATTTAAGGCACAAATAACCGTGGCATGTTTACATGCTGATAGTTTTAAACCTTGCGGTATTCCGCTCATCGTTTTGGAGAAAATAAATGGATAATAGTTTGAGTATTTTGAGTCTAATTCTTAGCGCTGGCTTTGTGGTGCAAGTGGTTATGTTTATCTTGGTGTTGATGAGTGTTTATTCTTGGACAATTATTATGTCAAAGAAAAAGACTTTAATGGATGCTGATAAAGATATTAAGCATTTTCATAATAACTTTCTAGCAGACACTGATTTGGCTTTGTTGCATGGCAAAATTCCTGATCAAGTGTCTAGTCGAACACCAATGGAACATATTTTTGGCGCTGGCTTTGGTGAATTTACCCATACAACTTCGGCTTCGAATCAGGCCTTAGTATTGAATTCTGAACGTGCATACCGCTCAATGAATACAGCCGTGAATAACGAAGTGGATCGCCTAGATCATGGCCTGAGTGTGCTTGCAATGATTGCCTCATCCAGTCCATATATTGGCTTATTTGGTACTGTTTGGGGAATTATGCACTCTTTTATTGGGCTGGCTTCTGTCAAACAAGCAACCATTTCAGTTGTGGCACCGGGTATTGCCGAAGCACTAATTGCAACGGCATTTGGATTGTTTGCCGCCATTCCAGCCACCATTGCTTACAATCGATTAATTACCCAAGTGGGTGAAATTAATAACAAATACACGGCTTTTGTAGAGGAATTATTTGTCACTTTCCAAAGACAAAAATAATTCATAGTTATGATTGAATTACCACAACGTCACAGGCCTAGTATTGATGCCAATATTAATATTGTGCCGTATATTGATGTGATGTTAGTACTCTTAGTGATCTTTATGATGACCACACCCATTATTGAGCAAGGGATTGAGGTTGATTTACCTGCTGCAGAAGCGAAAATGGTTGATTTTACCGAGCAGCAACCCACCATTATTAGTATCAACCGTGCAGGTGAATACTTCATTAACTCGATGGCTGACGAGAGTGCTGATGTCAGTTCGGGTGAGCGCCTTCCACTGGGTAGAATTGCTGCACGTGTACAAGCCAGATTACAAGTTTTTCCACAGATGAAAGTTTTTGTTCGGGGTGATCGAGAAGTGGCTTATGGTTCAGTGATTGCACTCATGTCTTTCTTGCAAAAAAATGGTGTTGATAAGATCGGTATTGTGACTGAATCACCAGACATTAAATAACAATGAATACAGACTTTACTCATAAAATAAAACTACCTAAAATAGCTAAAAGACATCCAATTGCTTTTTGGGTGGCGATAGTGTTACACCTTGCTTTATTAATTGGTCTAATTTTTTCTAATGCACAGCATTGGGAGATTCCAAAAGAGGCGCCTAAGAAATCTGCTTCAAAACCAGTCCCTAAGGCAATAACCATTGATTTAACTGAGATCAAAAAAGAAAAACAACGCTTGGTTGATATTCAAAAAAATAAAGCATTAAAAATTCAGCGTGAAGAAAAACGTCTGAGAGTATTGGAAGACCAGCGTTACCAAAAACAAAGAAAAATTAATCAATTACAAGCCAAAACTCAAAAAGAGAAGAAGGCTAAAAAAATAGCAGAGAACAAACGCAAAGAGGCAGAAAAGAAGAAAAAAATTGCTGAAGAGAAAGCCAAGGCTGCTGAAAAGAAAAAGCAAGAAATTGAAAAATTACGTAAGGCAGAAACAAAAAAGTTTAAAAAAGAGCAATCTAAACGCGCTTTAACCAAAGAAATACAAGCAGAAGAAGATCAAGATAGGGAGATTGCTCAAGAAGACATTCTAAACGAGCTAAAGGTTAATTATATTAATCAAATTGCTTCAAGAGTTAAAAATCAGTGGCGCTACCAAGGCGCAGAAGACCACTGGAGTTGCGAGGTTTACATTCTACAAGATGTAGATGGTAACGTACAAACTGTGAATTTACAATCTTGTAATATTAACAATAACGCCAAAGCAAAATCTTTTAAAAATGCCATTGAAAGGGCGGTATATAAGGCTTCACCATTGCCACCTGCACCAGATAAAAGCGTATTTGATCGTGAAGTTTTATTTTATTTTAGGGTGAATTAATCATGGATCTTGATAGTATTACTATTGATCAAAAAAACCAACTTACTGTCCAGTTGACAAAAATTATGGAACAATGGAAATTGGCCGATCAAGATCAGATTGAGTTATTAGGATTGTCTAAATCATTAAAAGCTAGGCATTTATACTTATACAGAAGAGGTGATAAATCTTTTGATTTTGACCAAGCCGCTATAAACCGGAGTGAGATGATTCTAGGTATTCATGAATCGCTCGGCACAACTTTTCCTACCAATCGTGAATATGCTTCTATTTGGCTGAAACGACCGGTTAAAAAGTTTAAACACAAAGCCCCGTTAGAGCTAATGCTGAGCGGGGATACCGGCATGAAGCGTGTTTGGTATTTTTTAGATTGCACACAGAGTTGGAAGAGCTAAAAAAATGAAAAAAGCCAATCTGATTGAAGTAAAAACCCAAACTGAAGCGCTTTATACGCTTAGAGTGTTGACCAATAATATTGATGATTTACTCACTGAAATTGCTGATTTAGCCAATAATAATAAAAAACAATTCCAGCGTGCACCAGTCATTCTTGAGATTGAAAATAAACATTTTCAAGCCAATGAGTTGGCGGTGTTAATAGAAATCCTAACCCAGAATGACATGGTGGCAGTAGGTATTCGTTCGCGCAAACAAGAGCTGATTGATTTTGCTAAATTTTCAGGTTTGGCAGTTTTTGGTAAGTCGCTCACACCCAGTAAGCCAAAAACTCCTAAAAAGATTGTCAATGATCAATCGCCTAATCCGCATCAAGACAAGGTTTATCAAGCACCTAAAATTGTGGCCAATAAAGTTTATTCGTCAGCGCAAGTGGTGGCAATAGATAGTGATTTGGTATTATTAGGCATGGTTAAGTCAGATGCAGAGGTTATGTCGTATGGCAGTATTTCTGCTTATAAAGAAGTGCAGGGCAGGGTCTTTGCTGGAATTTATGGTGATGAAAAAGCCACAATTTTTATTCACTCTTTTAATGCTCAATTGGTTTCTATTGCAGGCATCTACAAAAAATTTGACGTGGTGCCAACCAAGCTCTATGCACGTTCAATGATGATTGATTTAAACAAAGGTAAATTAAGGTTTCAAATAGTATGAATACACAAGATTTTTTATTAGAACTCGGCACAGAAGAGTTACCACCCAAATTATTAAAGCAGCTTTCAAATGCACTAACAAATAATGTGACTGCGCAATTGTCTGAGCTTAACTTGTCACACACTAAGGTTGAGTCTTTTGCCACACCAAGGCGCTTGGCTGTATTAGTGAGTGATTTACAATTGCAACAACAAGACCAGACCATTGAGCGTAAAGGTCCAGCCGTTAGTGCGCCTGATCAAGCGGTTGATGGTTTTGCAAAATCATGCGGTGTTAGCCGAGCTGATCTAGAACAAAAAGCCTTTGGTAAGGCAGATTACTACTTTTTTACTAAAGAGCAAAAAGGTTTAAAAATACAAGATTTATTAGAAGATATTGTTGATACAGCTATTAAAAAAATACCCATTACCCGTGCCATGCGTTGGGGTGATTTAGATTTTAACTTTGTGCGTCCAACACATTGGCTGATTATGATGTTAGGTAGCGATGTGGTGACAGCGACAGTCATGGGGCTGAGTAGTGGCAACACCACTCGAGGCCTGCGCTTTACTGGTGAGCAAGTATTTAATATTGATAATGCCAGTCATTATCGTCAAACTTTATTTAATAAGGCAAAAATTGAAGTTGACTTTGATGCACGTAAAGAAATGATTCGCGAGCAAGTCATGCAAGTGGCGCTTGATTGCCAATCAAATGCAGTCATTGACGAATCATTACTCGATGAAGTTTGCGCCTTGGTTGAATACCCAAAAGCATTTTCAGGTGGATTTGATGCAAGATTTTTAGATGTGCCAGAGGAGGCGCTAATTTCTGCCATGAAATCACACCAGAAGTATTTCCATATGGTGGATGATGATGGAAAATTATTACCCATCTTTATCTCGGTTGCTAATATTGAGTCTAGCGATTTATCCGTCATTATCGATGGTAACGAACGCGTAATTAGACCGCGTTTAACGGACTCTGAATTTTTCTGGGAACAGGATAAAGCCGATTCTCTAGTTTCACGCCTGCCTAAATTAGACCGTGTTTTATTCATGAAATCATTAGGTTCTATGGGTGATAAGGCTAAGCGCATTGAGTCATTATCAACTTACATTGCGAATGTAGTGGGCGCTAATGCAGAGCACAGTGCCCGCGCAGGTCTTTTGTCTAAAACCGATTTGGTTACCAACATGGTGGGTGAGTTTGCTGATCTGCAAGGTGTTATGGGTGGTTATTATGCATTGAACGATGGTGAGGATTCTGCTGTGGCAATGGCTATTAGTGAACATTATCATCCAAGATTTGCAGGCGACACATTGCCTAGCAGTAACGAAGGTTTGGTCGTGGCAATTGCCGACAAGCTTGATACCATTACTGGTATTTATGGCATTGGTCAAGGCCCAACCGGATCAAAAGATCCTTACGCCTTAAGAAGAATGGCGTTGGGTCTATTAAGAATCATGGTGGAAGGTAAACTCACGCTTAATCTTAAAGCGTTGATTAAACAATCACTTGAACTGCACACTTCAGATGTTGATAAATCAAGTGCAGAGGCTATTTATAAATTTATGATGGATCGCTTGCGTGCTTATTATAAAGAACAAAAAGTCAGTTCCAAGGCTTTTGAGGCAGTATTGGCTGTGCGTCCAGAGTCGCCTTATGATTTCCATTTAAGAGTCGGTGCACTCAATGAATTTACCCTAAATAGTGCCTCAGAAAGTCTTATTGAAGCAAACAAGCGTATTGCTAACATGCTTAAAGAGCACAAAGATTTAGGTATTCAAGTCGACAATAGCGTGCTAGTAGAGCCTGCAGAAAAAGCATTATTTATAGCAACACAAACAGTGGCCAACCAGCTTGCTGGTAGTAGTAATTACACCCAATCAATGAATGAGTTGCTCAGCCTTAAAGACGCCATTGATGCATTTTTTGATCAAGTTATGGTTAACACTGATGACGAAGCGTTAAAACAAGCACGGCTAACACTGCTTAACTGGATTAGGTCTTTATTTCTTTCCGTGGCCGATGTGTCTCATTTAAGTGCGTAGTAGTCACCAATCATGAAGATTTTAATTCAGCGTGTTAGCCGTGCTCAGGTCGAGGTAGACGGACAAATCACTGGGCAGATTAACCAAGGACTGTTGGTTTTTATTGGCATTGAAAAATACGATGAATTCGCCGAGGTGGACAAAATGATCCGACGCTTATTGTCCTACCGTATCTTTTATGACAACAATGAAAAAATGAACTTGTCAGTTCAAGATGTTAGCGGTGGCATTTTGCTTGTTTCACAATTTACCCTGGTGGCAGATACCAGCTCTGGAACACGGCCTGGTTTTTCTACTGCCAAGCCACCCAAGCCGGCTGAAGAGTTATATAACTATTTTGTTCATCAAATGCAAAAGGCACATACGCAAGTTGCCACGGGTGTTTTTGCTGCTGACATGCAGGTCTCTCTCACCAATGATGGGCCGGTGACTTTCTTACTCGAATGCTAGATTTTATCACCCAGGCCACACTAGATTATCAACAGTATTTAGTTTGGGCAGGGAGCGTGTCTTTTATTGTCTTTGTTGTGAGTCTTTTATTAACACCCTTCTTATTAGGAAAAATTACTCAAGATTATTTTGTTCATACCAATCAACACAAGGTTGAAATTAAACATCTTGGACATTTGATTGCTGTTGTTATTAAAACAATAATCGGCTTCGTGCTTTTAGTTGCTGGCATTATTATGTTGGTAACGCCAGGCCAGGGCATCATTTCTATTCTATTAGGCTTATTTTTGATGGAGTTTCCTGGCAAACGTAAGTTGGAGTTAAAACTCATTAACCACGAGCCAACTTTTAAAGCGCTAAATTGGTTGCGGAATAAAGCCAAAAAACCCCCGTTCGAACGATGAAAGAAAGCAAAATAGTTTTAATTATTCTCTTAATAGCGGCGCTAATTTACGCCATCCTCTATTGGGCGTCACGTGATATGACAATGCCTAATAACCAAGCCATGCCTTGGCAAAGTTATGTTAATGATCAGGGTGAAACAGTGGTTTTTGATTTAACCATGGGTAAAAGCACTCTGTCTGATGCCATGCGCTTATTTGGCAGTGAAGTTAAGGCTTCTCTGTTTGAAGACAGAGACAAGAAACAAAATTTAGAAGTATTTTTTGCCAGCACCAAAGTCGGCGGTATTTCAGCAAAAGTGATTCTTGATTTAAATTTCAATGATCAGCAATTTGATTATTTAAGTCATAATATTAAAGAGGCTGAAATAATGCCAACAGGCAATAAAAAAACTTCATTTAACAAGACGGGTGAATCTTCCATGTTTGCCCTAATAATCAAATCACTCACTTTTATTCCCAAAGCGGATCTTTCTACAGATACTTTGATCGGCTTATTTAAAAAACCAGCACGCATTGATTTGGTCGATCCAGGGGTTGAGTATTGGTATTACCCCGATAAAGGGCTACGCATTATCGTCGACCAAGAAAATAAAGAGATTTTTGAATTTTACAGGCTTTAAATTATGCTCAAAATGTACGGTATAAAAAACTGCGACACCGTTAAAAAAGCGCAAAAGTTCTTAGATCTTCACGGCGTTGAATTTGAATTTATCGATTTTCGTCAAAACCCAATTAATGCACTAACACTACAAAGCTTTATTGACGCCCTAGGTTGGGATAAAGTTATTAATAAGCGCTCAACCACTTATCGAAATTTTACTGATGATGAAAAGCAAAATATCACGCCAGCATTAGCGTTAAAAAACCCAACCCTAATTAAACGACCCGTTTTAGTATTGGACAATGAAATTAGGGTTGGGTTTAGTGAAAAAATTTATTCAGATTTAATCTAGGATGCCTCTAGTTTTTGCTTCTTTTTCAGTAATTTCTTTGCGAACCATTTCCATATCAAGTTCTTTGGCTTTGTTAAGTACAGTTTTAAGGTCTGATTCAGACATTGCACCAGGCTGAGAAAAAATAGCGATTTGTTCTCTAAAAATCATCAATGTTGGAATAGAGCGAATCTGAAACTTAGCCCCTAACTCTTGTTGATCTTCTGTATTAATTTTTGCAAACGTAACGCCGTCAATTTTTTCACTGATGGCTTCGTAAGTGGGTGCAAACTGCTTACAAGGGCCACACCATGGTGCCCAAAAGTCTAGGATAACAATATCGTTATTATCAATAGTCTCATCAAAATTGTCTTTGTTTAGCTCTAATACTGCCATCTTCTTATCTTTTAAATTTTAAAAATATAGTATATCATATCATACTGATATGTATTTACACTTTATGTCTTCAGGTTGAGCTTGTAACTGATAAAATATTTTTATGAAAATCTTAGGGGTTGATCCCGGTTCAAGAGTGACAGGCTTTGGTTTGATCGAGGTGCAAAAACTCAAATTTACTTACCTGTCGAGTGGCTGTATTCGCACTAAAGGTGAACTCACGGATCGTATTACCACCATCTTTATTGAAATAGATCAGCTTATCAAGCAGTATCAGCCTGACATCGTGGTGATTGAGCGCGCCTTTATGCGCCCCGATCGTCCCAATCCTGATGCGGCAATAAAGCTAGGTCATGCGCGTGGTGCCATTATTTCTGCTGCAGGGGTAAATGGCATTACCATGGTAGAGTACAGCCCTAATCAGATTAAAAAAGCAGTGGTTGGTAAAGGTCATGCCACTAAGGATCAAGTGTCTTATATGGTGCAAGAATCTTTAAAACTCAACAAGGCACCACAAGAAGATGCCGCAGATGCATTAGCAGGTGCGATGTGCCACGCTTACCACAGCTTGTAAATTAGACTTTAGAAGTGTATTTTTAACCGTAGTAAACCTTAATATTGCCAAATTCAGGTAACGCTCTAACCACCTCGGTTAGCTTGGTTAGGATCTCATCATAGCTTTTATCAGAAGACAAACATGAAAGTGGTAAAAAGAAATCCACATGGATCTGACCATCTAGATAGTGCAATTGGATGCGCTTAATTTCACCATCACATTTGTTGTTAAACAAAGCTTTATTGAGAATGCCCAATGCTTGGGCGCGTTCAGGTAGATCTTTGCAAGGTGCGGCATTTTCGTCATCTTCAGGGTCAATATGCACGGTTACATCATGCAAGTTTTCCAAGCACTCTTTAGCCACACGCTCAACACTGACACTAATAATATGCCCCTCGCTCACACTTAAGAATGGGTCTACCTGTACATGCACATCCGCAGAAATCCGATGACCAATTTTACGAGTACGTAATGAATGCACATTATTGACCCCACTAATCATGCCGATCGCATTTCGCAGTTGTTCAACTTGTTGTGCATCAATAGAGGTATCGACCAATTCTTTGGTAGCACCCGTGCCTAATTCCCAAGCAATATAGATAATCATTAGGCCGACAACAATGGCAGCCACACTGTCTAGATATAAATAGCCATTCAAACTGCCTAAAATACCAACAAACACAACAATGGACGAAAGCGCATCGGAGCGATGATGCCAAGCGTTGGCTTTGAGCATGTCAGATTTATAAGTTTTGGCTACTTTTAACGTGTACCAATACAAAGCCTCTTTAGAGAAGATAGACAGCGCAGCAACACTCAAAATCCATGCACTGTGTAAAAGCTCACTCGGATTACTTAAGCGCTCAAACCCATTAACAATAATACCAGTGCCAATAATTGCCAGAATAATTGCCAAACCAAGTGTAGCAACAGTTTCAAAGCGCTCATGGCCATAAGGGTGATCTTCATCTGCTTCATCAGCCGAATGTTTGGCTGCATAAAATACCACGCCATCAGAGAGTAAATCTGAAAACGAGTGAATACCATCGGCGATTAATGCACCAGAATGTCCAATTACACCGGCGATAACTTTAAAGACAGCTAATAGAAGATCAACAACAGCACCAACAAGGGTTACTTTTTGACTAATTTTAGTTCTGTTTTCTATATTCACAGTTTTTTTTAAAATACATATTGAGCATCATTTTATGACAGATAGTACTCAATATGTATTTATAGTAGATTGTCATCAATTGAGTGTATTTATTATAATAACCTTATATAATATTAATAATCATTCTTATTAGTA
>DQNX01000130.1 GCA_015658965.1 Gammaproteobacteria bacterium | reverse complement strand
GTTCCCATTGATGCCCAATCTTCCATGGTGGCGATCATTTTGTAATCAACCTCTGCGTTTAGTTTGGTGGTTTTAGCGCTATCAAAAGCAGCCACTACCTTGCCATTGCCATCAATGTGTAATTCAGCTGCTTTGCCTGTGTCTTTAACCGAAACTTGTAATACTTTGTAGCCCTTGCCACCATCATTGCCAGCCCAGCCTGATTTGACCAGTTCTGCTGGGGTTGATGATGCATTGAATGCATCGGCAATATTTTGCGCATTGCCTGCAAAAGCGTTCAGTGAAAATAAAGCAAATAGGGTGATGAGTGATTTTTTCATAATATCTCCGAGTGTTGTTAAATTCTTCTCAAGTGTTTGACTATTGTCAGGGCGTTATTTTAAAGTAATACTTTTTCTATTGCCACAGAATTAATAAAGTCTTTTTGCCAATTTTTTCCTAAAGTTTGCTCGGCAATCACTTCAACCGGATAGATCGCTTCTATGCCAGTTGTAGATTCATAGCGAGATAGTCCTTGGCGACAGGCAGGGCAGGTAGTGAGAATTTTAATACCATGCTTGGCTTTAGGCTCGCCAATAAGTTGAGTAAGTCCTTTTTCAATTTCTTTTTCTTTTCTAGATTTGACTTGTTTGGCTATATCGGGTCGTGCTACTGCAAAGGTTCCAGCTTCACCACAACAACGATCGTTATTAGTAACCTTGGAGCCCATAATCTGAGAGATTACATCAGCCGAATCTCCACTTTTGATCGGGTCATGGCAGGGTGCGTGATATAAATATTTCTCGTCAGAATTTTCGAGTTTTACATCATTGGCTAATAAGTATTCATGAACGTCAATTAATTGAGATTCTTTGAAAATATCTCCAAGTTCGTAAGTCATTAATTGGTCAATACAAGTCCCGCAGGAAGTGAGCACATGCTTTATATCGAGATAATTTAGTGTGTTGGCCATACGATGAAATAACACACGATTATCGGTGGTAATTTCTTTGCTTTTAGCTTCATAGCCAGCACTGGCTTGAGGATATCCACAACATAGGTAACTTGGAGGTAATACCACTTTTACACCTTGATGATAAAGTAACGCAACTGTGGCTAGGCCAATTTGTGAATATAAGCGCTCAGAACCACAACCAGGAAAATAAAATACACTCGGTGAATCGGCATTTGATTTGTCAGGGTGCGCTAAAATAGGAATGGTACCTGCATCATTAATATTGAGTAATGTGCGTAACGGCGCCATACCTGTATCCATTGGTAGTGGTTTATCTAAAATAGTCACTAATTCTGTTAATGCACTAGGTTTGCCGATGGTTTTGTTAGGTTGTTTCTTTAAAAATGGCATAATCAATCTTGAGGCGATATGTTGTGCTTTGTAGCTAAAATCAATCAATACCTTTTTGGTTAAATTAATCTGCCAAGGCTTGTTCATGTTTAGATAAGCAATAGAGACTTTTGATGCTATATTACTATGACGTTGGTTTTGCTTAACTAAGATATTTTTCATCTTGATTGAAACATCACCAAAATCAATATCAACTGGGCACGGCTTTTCACAACGGTGGCAAAGAGTGCAATGATCGGCGATGTCATTAAACTCATCAAAGTGGTTTATCGACACCCCTCGACGTGTTTGCTCTTCATAGAGAAAGGCTTCTGAGATTAGGTTGGTACCAATAATCTTGTCACGTGGTGAATAGAGTAGGTTGGCTTCAGGCACGTGTGTGGTGCACACATCCTTACATTTTCCACAACGCAAACAGGATTTCACCATGTCGTTGATTTCACCAATTTCACTGCTTTCTAAAATCAACGCTTCTTGCTCAACCAAGCGTAGTGAAGGAGTAAAGGCGTTGTCTAAGCCACTACCTGGCATGAGCTTGCCTTTGTTGAAATGTCCGTTTGGATCAATTTTATTTTTGTATTCGACAAATGCTTGTTTAAATTCATCTGACAAATATTTATATTTGGTTAAACCAATGCCATGCTCACCTGAAATAACACCGCCGAGTTGGTGGGCTAAAATCATAATCTCATCGACGACCGCTTCAGCTTGATGGAGCATTTGTGTGTTGTGCGAATGCACCGGAATATTGGTATGCACATTGCCATCACCCGCATGCATGTGGGTGGCCACAAATAATCGAATTTCACGATATTCCGTGTGGATTGCCTGTACTTTTTTACGGATTTGGATAAAGACATCACCCATGAGTAAATCATTTAAAGGTTGGGTAAATTCATTGATATAAGAAATAACACGCTCACCGGTTTGAATGATTTTAAATTCTGAGGCTTGGTCTAGGCCTTTGAGAGCCTTTTTCCAATCGGAATTTACCTCATCAAGCAAAGACAAGGCGTGAGCAATTTTTTCTTTAACAAGGCCGGATTCTGGATCAATGTTTTGAAAATAATTTTTAACCGCATCAAGGGTTGCCAGTTTACTTTCAATAGAAAGTCGAATGTTGATTTTCTCAATGCCTTGACTGTAGTCGCCAAGCTTGTCGAGTGGTATGACCACATCTTCGTTAATTTTAAAGGCGTTGGTGTGCGCTGCAATTGCAGCTGTATTGGATCGATCTTTCCAAAAAATTTGTCTCATTGAAGGCACTTTGGCGACAAAGCATTCGCCTTCACGATCATGCGTTAGTTGGATAATTTTATCCGCTTGATTGTCTAAAAAAGACTGACTATTGGCGCTAATATCAATCAATAGTACCATTTTTGGTAGTTCTGATCGGTTGGCCTTGGTGGTGTAGTTTACGGCTTTTACATAGCGAGCATCTAAGTGCTCCATGCCGACTAAGTCAACATCTTGATTGCTGTCTACACTGTCTTTAATAGCCACAATAGCAGAGACTGCGTTGTCTAGATCATGGCCAAAAAATTCAAGACATAAAGTGTTAATGTGATCGAGTGGCTGGTGCAAAATAAATTCTGCTGAAGTGATCAAACCATCACAGCCTTCTTTTTGAATACCCGGCAGACCATCTAAGAATTTGTTAGTGACATCTTTACCCAGTCCGCTTTTACGTAGTTTTTTGGTGTCAATCTGCAGTACTCGACTGCTAACAATGGTTTTTGCGTCATCTTTAAGTGTATGAATTTTAAAGCTGACAGATTTGAGTAATTGAATTTTATCTTGATTGTGATCTAAGCGCTCAACTCGTAGCCAAGAGCCATCCGGCATGACCATCTTCCAAGACAGTAAATTATCAATGGTTGTACCCCATCTGAGGGCTTTTTTACCACCTGCATTCATAGCAACGTTGCCACCAATGGTGCAAGCATCTTGAGAGGTTGGATCAACAGCAAAAACCAAGCCACTTGCTGCAGCTGTTTCACTGACGCGCTTAGTAACAACACCCGCCCCGACATTAATCGAATGAATGCCATCTTGATTTTGAACCGTATCAAGATGGCTGAGTTTCTCGGTATTGATGACAGCTGTTTGCGTATCTAATGGAATCGCACCACCGGTATATCCTGTACCACCACCGCGCGCGATAATGGTTAAGCCAAGCTCAATACAAGTTTTAACAATATCGGCAATCTCAATTTCGGTATCTGGTGTGATTACCACTGCTGGGTATTCGACTCGCCAGTCAGTTGCATCAGTTGCATGTGATGAGCGTGACAGTGCGTCAAATCGAATGTTGTTATTGTGTGTGACTTTTAGCAGTGCTTTTTTGATGCGACGCTTGTTGTTTTTAAATTGACTTAAACATTGTTTAAAATCGTCAACCGCCTGATCAGCGCTGCTGAGTAAAGCTAAGACTTTTTCATTGCCATCCGCGCGAGATCGAATTTGATTGAGGCGTGAATACAATGCTTCAGTCAGTGCTTTCCAACGACGCTGGTTTTTAATAAGGTCTTCTTGTAAATAAGGGTTTCGATTAACCGCCCACATATCGCCCAACACTTCAAACAGCATTCTAGCACTGCGACCCGTGTTGCGATTTTCTCGCAGTTGATTGAGCAACCCCCAAGATTCTTCGCCTAAAAAACGACACACCACTTCTTTGTCTGAAAACGAAGTGTAGTTGTAGGGAATTTCGCGGTATTGCTTCAAGTGCTTAAAGAGAGTGGTTAATTTCGATTTATTTTACTATAATGGTTGATAGCTAATGTTGGTTGTTCAAAAAAAAGGAAAAACCCTTATGTTGTGGATTAAAGCTTTTCATATTATTAGTGTTATCACTTGGTTTGCGGCGTTATTTTACTTGCCACGGCTGTTTGTGTATCACGCCATGAGTGACGATAAAGTCAGTATTGAGCGTTTTAAGGTGATGGAGCGCAAGCTGTATCGAGGTATTATGATGCCAAGCATGGTGTTGGCAGTTGTTTTGGGCGCGTGGCTGGTGATTGATGCTTGGGCATTTTATCAAACCCAAGATTGGCTACATGCCAAACTGATTCTAGTTGTACCGCTGATCGCTTATCATTTTTATTGCGGACGATTATTGCAAACTTTTAAGCAAGATAACAACACGCACTCGCATGTATTCTATCGTTGGTTTAACGAGTTTCCAGTATTGATGTTAGTGTCGATTATTATTTTGGTAGTGGTTAAGCCATTTTAAATAGCCAAATCTTCTTTTATTTTTTTTGAGTAGTAATGCTATAACCCTATCTTTTTGTGATTTTAAGCCCCGGATATAAGCTTTATTAAACTTATTAGTAATAAGTGTACAATAAGTTAAAATCAATACTAGCGAGGCTTTCACTTGTTTGAATTAAAAACCATTGGCTTGTTCTTAATTACCGCAGTGGTAGAAATTGTTGGTTGTTATCTTCCGTATCTATGGCTCAAAGAAGAAAAAAGTGTCTGGCTACTTATTCCAGCTGCTTTGAGTTTGACACTTTTTGTATGGCTACTTTCACTCCACCCAACAGCAGCGGGTAGAGTTTATGCTGCGTACGGAGGCGTTTATGTATTTGTTGCCATTCTGTGGCTCTGGGGTGTGGATGGAATCAATCCTACTAGTTGGGATATTGTTGGTGGCTCAGTTGTATTAACTGGCATGGCAATCATTATGTTTGCGCCAGAAAATGTATAACTAAAGTGCTACATAAATAAACTAAAGCTTATCTTTGATAAGCGTACCAACTGGAATAACTATGAAATTATTAATACGTAACTTAGATCGACTAACCACAGAAGTAGCACTTAAGGACTTATTCCAAGCATTTGGTACGGTTCAATCTTGTGATTTGGTGGTGGATAAAGCCGGTGGTGCATCCAAAGGTTTTGGCTTTGTTGAGATGCCGAAAGTGGGCGAGGCGAAAGCTGCGATCAAAAACCTAAACAACAAGCTTGTCGGTAGCAATAAAATACGTGTTAAGAAAGTTGAGGGTGATCATACATAAGTAGGTCTTCGAGTTTTAGATTTTTTACCGAATAAGTATTATTGGTTTTGATGTTGCGTTAAGCGTAGGTAGTTGTCAGCCAAAGCTTCATAGATAGGCTGTGCGAATATTTTTTTAGAGATAAAATTAGCAATAAAGGCGACAATCAGGCCTGGCATCAATAAGTGCAAGCTAACAGTCATTTCCAAAATGACAAAGGTCGCTGTTAAAGGTGCTCTAATCACGGCACTTAAATAGGCAATCATTGCCATCATTACAATCACTTCGGTATCGATTTGTGTATAGAATACAGAGGCTTCTGAGCCAATGCCTGCACCAATTGAAATGCTAGGCATAAATACACCGCCCGGAATGGTAGAGACGAAAGAGGCGAGGGTGGTAAAGTATTTCATTGCGACAAAATCGAGCCCTAAAGTTTCATTGTTGAGTATTTGTAAAACCTCTTCGCGACCAGAACCTGAAATTTGTCCAGCAGACAAGTAGTTAAAGACAGCAATAACCACCCCTAGGAATAAGGCAATAGTGACGACTCTGGCCTTGCTGTGGGTAATAAATTTATTAATGAGGTATAAGGTTGATTTTGAAAACAACCCACCCAATACGCCGACAATAACAGCCAAAGGTGCGAGTTGCCACACTAAAGTTAAATCAAATGAATGTGAAGATAAGTCGGTTAAATAGGCAGCATTGCCGCGATAAATAATGGCAAACCAATAAACCATAGCACTCACAACAGTGATCAACACCAAAGCTTGTTTCTTTAGCTTTCGGCCAATTTCTTCATAGGCAAATAATACACCAGCAATCGGTGCATTGAAGGCGACAATCAACCCTGCGCTACCACCAATAGCAATCAAACTGTGAATCAGTAATTTGCGTTTAAGTCTAATAAAACGATTGAACCCATAAAAAATAGAACCGCCAATATGGATGCTGGGGCCTTCAATACCGATTGGTGCACCACTCAGCATTGCAAGAAAGATAAAGCCAATTTTCCCTAAGGCGATTCGGAATGAAAGTAACTGCTCACGAATACTTTTGTTGCGTGAATCGGTTGCAGCAATCAGTTGTGGAATGCCACTGCCTTGTACATAATGACAATAATATTTTGCAAAATAAATAATCCCTGCAAAAATAATGGGTGTCATTGTAAGTGTTAAGTAGGGGCTGCTGGTGACTAGATTTTTAAAGAGTTGTTGCGCCTCATCACTAACTTGTAAAAAGAAAGTAATAACAACAACCGCCAACATGCTAGCCAATAGTAGCGAAACATAAGTTTTTAATTGACTTGGAAATTGGTGCGAGAGATATCTGCGCATGAGTTATTCGGGCTTGAACAATCCAGTGGAAAGATAACGATCGCCACGATCACAAACAATGGTGACAATCGTGGCATTATTGACTTGCTTGGATAATTCAATGGCAGCGGATACGGCGCCGCCAGAAGACATCCCGGCAAAAATACCTTCTTTGGTTGCTAAATCACGCGTGGTTTGTTCGGCTGAAATCTGCGAAACATCCATCATTGTATCAACTTTAGAGGCATCAAAAATCTTAGGTAGGTAGGCTTTTGGCCAGCGACGAATGCCAGCGATTTTTGCGCCATCTTCAGGTTGTACGCCAATAATTTGGATGTTCGGATTTTTTTTCTTAAGCGTGGTCGAAACGCCCATAATGGTACCCGTTGTGCCCATGGCAGAGACAAAATGCGTTATTTCTTTGTGTGTGTCTTGCCAAATCTCCTCGGCCGTGGTGTTAAGGTGTGCACCTGAATTATCTTGATTTGAAAACTGATCTAGCTGTAAGCCTTTACCATCAGATTCGAGCTTGTCAGCCAGATCTCGGGCGCCTTCCATGCCTGATTTTTCAGTAACCAGTATTAATTCAGCGCCATAAGCAGCCATTGCATCACGACGCTCTTGAGAGAGGTTTTCAGGCATGATTAATAGCAACTTATAGCCCTTGATAGCAGCGACCATTGCCAGTGAAATGCCAGTGTTACCACTGGTGGCTTCAATCAGGGTGTCGCCCGGTGATATCTCGTTACGTAATTCTGCTTGAGCGATCATATTAAAAGCCGCACGATCCTTGACCGATCCTGCTGGGTTGTTGCCCTCGAGCTTTAATAAAATGGTGTTAGACGGATTTGGATTAAGGCGCTGTAATTTAACTAAAGGAGTATTGCCAATGGTTTGATCGATGGTTTGATATGGCATAATTTTCCTTTAAATTGTTGCATCAGTCTGATAACCGATGCAACAATCGATTACATATTATTTAAAATAGCGTCACGTACTTCGTTCATCACAGGGTTGATATTAATCATCTCGTTTTTACATTGAGTAATGGCAGTATCTGGGTCTTTAAGGCCATGACCTGTGAGTGTGCAGACGATTGTCGAACCTTCAGGGATTTTTCCGCTGTTGATGTCTCGCATTGCGCCAGCTAATGAGGCGGCACTTGCAGGTTCGCAGAAAATACCTTCTTGCTCGGTTAATAATTTTTGCGCTGCAAGGATTTCATCGTCGGTTAATGCGTCAAACCAGCCGTTAGATTCAGCCTCAACTTTGTGGGCTAAATCCCAGCTTTGAGGATGGCCAATGCGAATTGCAGTGGCAATGGTTTCTGGGTTGTCAATCATCTCACCTTTAACAAAAGGTGCAGCGCCAGCTGCTTGATAGCCAACCATTTTTGGCTTTTTAGCGGCTATTTTATCGTCAAAATATTCTGTATAACCCATCCAATGGGCAGATATATTGCCAGCATTGCCAACCGGAAGGCAATGATAATCTGGTGCATCACCCAACTCCTCAATGATTTCAAAGGCCGCGGTTTTCTGACCTTGTAGGCGATATGGGTTGATGGAGTTAACAATCGAAACTGGCGCATGGTCTGCCACTTCTTTAACCAAACGCATGCCGTCGTCAAAGTTGCCTTTGATCTGAATAATAACGGCACCATGAATCATTGCTTGAGCAAGTTTACCCAGGGCGATTTTGCCTTCTGGAATCAGTACAAATGCTTTAATGCCGGCACGGGCAGCATAGGCTGCAGCCGAGGCAGATGTATTGCCCGTTGAAGCGCAAATAATGGCTTTAGAGCCTGCTTCAACTGCTTTAGTTACCGCCATCGTCATGCCGCGATCTTTAAACGATCCAGTTGGGTTTAGGCCTTCGTATTTGATATAAATATCCATATTTTTGCCCAATAGAGCAGGAATGTTTTCTAGGCGAATTAACGGTGTGTTGCCTTCGCCTAGGCTGATTAGTTTGGTTGAGTCGTCAACAGGTAGTCTGTCTTTATAGTTATCAATTAGGCCGGTATATCTCATAGTGTTTTATTAATCCTTGATGTTAATCTAGTGTTTCCACATGGATGATTTTAACAGTTTCTTGAATAAAATCATTTTTTTGAATTTTATCCACTGCAGCATTCATCTCGCCTGTTTTTACGGAATTGGTAATAATGGCAATGTGCGCATTATTTTGTGCGTCAATTTGTTTTTGAATCACTGCTTCTACACTGATATTGTGCTCAGCAAGGATTGAAGTAATATCGGCTAATACGCCTGGCTTGTCAGAGGCGAGCAAGCGTAAGTAAAAAATACTTTCAATATCATCCACTGCTTGATGTGGCATTGCCTCGAAGGACTGCCAACCAAGAATGTCATTACTCACCGTGCCTTTAATAATATCGACTAAATCTGCAATCACTGCACTGGCGGTGGCTTCATCACCTGCGCCTGCGCCATAGTAAAGTGTGGGTCCAACCGCATTACCTTTAACCAATACAGCGTTCATTACGCCATCTACATTAGCCAGTAGGCGTGTTTTTGGAATCAGTGTTGGGTGTACGCGCATCTGAATTTTGCCATCAGTTTGTTTAGCAATGCCGAGATGTTTGATTGAATAACCAAGCTCGGTAGCAAAGACAACATCTTCGCCTTCGATTTTGCTAATACCTTCGGTTGATACTTTATCAAACTGCAATTCGCAACCAAAAGCAATGGAAGCTAGGATCGCTAGTTTGTGTGCTGCATCAATGCCCTCAACATCAAAAGTTGGATCGGCTTCGGCGTAGCCGAGTGCTTGCGCTTCTTTTAATACATCGGCAAAGTCTCTGCCTTTATCGCGCATTTCTGTGAGAATAAAGTTGCCTGTACCGTTAATAATGCCAGCCAACATTTCAATTTTATTGGCACTTAAGCCTTGCTCTAACGATTTTAAGATTGGAATACCACCTGCAACTGCAGCTTCAAATAATAAATGCACGTTGTTGTCTTTTGCAAGTGCTAACAGTTCGTTTCCGTGAGTGGCGATCAGCGCTTTGTTTGCGGTAATAACATGTTTGCCATTTTTAAGCGCCGCTTCAACCAACTCTTTGGCCAAACCTGTGCCACCCATCAGTTCTAATACAATAGCAATATCAGTATTGTTCACGACGGCAAAAGGGTCTTGAGTCAGCTCAAGATTGTCAGTTGGGCAAATTCGATCTTGACTGATGTCTCTAACTGCAGCGTGTGTGACTTGAATGCTTGCCCCACTACGACGTGCAATCTCGTTTTGATTTTTGTTAAGAACGTTTACAACACCACCACCAACGGTGCCCAAGCCTAATATTCCAATATTCACGCGTATTAAATCCTGTCTATGAATGATAAAGGTTTAAATTATACCAATAAGGGTCTTGATATAAGGCGGCTTATCCGTCTATTTTAAGACTTTATTGGTTAAGCGTAATGGCCACACATTTGAGTGGGCGAGAGTATTGTGATGGGATCTTGTGTTGATTGTTAAACAGTACGGGTGCTAGCGCTTTAAGCATGTCTTCATAGATCGGCTTTTTAAAGTCAATCACTGCTTCGATAGGGCTCCAGTAGTCAACCCAAGTCCAATCATCAAATTCAATATCTGAGTGAGTATCTAACTTAATACTGTCTTCTCCAGAGGTAAGTCGTAGTAAAAACCAAACTTGTTTTTGGCCAATACAAAGTGGTTTTTGTTTGTGCCTGACGTGATAATCAGGTAAGTCATAGCGTAGCCATTTTGGCGTTTTGGCGACCACTTCTACATGCTCTGGGGATAGCCCTACTTCTTCGTTAAGTTCACGAAATAAAGCCTCAAGCTCAGTCTCATTCTTGTCAATACCGCCTTGTGGTAATTGCCAAGCTTCTTGTTGGTAGCGTTTGGCTAAGAGAATCTGTTGCTTGTCATTGGTAATAACAATGCCAACATTGGCTCGATAACCTTCTTTGTCAATCATAATAACTAATAATGGCGCTGTTTAGTCGTCGCCAGAAAAAGCACCTAATAAGTGTAATAGGCTGGCAAACATATTGTGTAATGCTAAGTACAGGCCAACTGTTGCTACGATGTAGTTGGTTTCGCCACCATTAATAATAGATGACATTTGGCTTAACATAAATGCACCCATAATCAATACAATGGCAAATGACATAAATAAACTAAAGCCGGTTGATTCGATAAAGAAGAAGTTGATAATTGACAAAATAATAATGCTGATCATGGCGAAAAAGATCATGCCATTTAAAAAACTAAAGTCTTTTTTAGTGTTTTGAGCATAAAAACTAATGGCAAAGAATGACACTCCTGTACCTGTTAGGGCTTGAAAGACTAAGTCTGCACCATGAGGCATGGCCAAGTAATGGGCTAACATAGGACCAATTGAATAACCGAGTAGACCGGCAATAGAAAAAGCCGTTAATATGCCTTTATTGCTGTTTTGAGTTTTTGGTAATACAAACCATATAACCGCAATAGCAGCGATTGAGCTAACGATAGCTGAGCCGAAGCCGGCGCCAGAGGCGATTGAGAACCAAGATGCCAAGCCACCAAAGACCAATGTGTAAGACAGTAGTTTCATGGTGTCAGATAAAACTTTATTTTTGACTTTGACGTTGCCAATGGCAGTTGTGGTTGAAAATGTGTGCATGATTTGTTCCTATAGATTAAATGTGTAAAATAATACTATTTTATACCGAAAATTAAACAAAAGTATGAAACTGATTTTAGGTCTTGGTAGTACAGGTTTGTCAATTGCGCGCTTTTTATCAAAGCATCAGATTGCTTACAGACTTGCCGATAGCCGTATTCAACCCCCATTTTTATCTGACTATTTAGCAGAGTTTTCAGGTTTTGAGCCTGTGTTAGGCGATTGGACGAAAAATTTATTAACTGGCATTGACGAAGTGTTTATCAGCCCTGGTATTGCACGAACGCAAGCGATTGTTGTTTGGGCTAGAGAAAAAAACATTCCAGTAACCAGTGATATTGAGTTGTTTTCAAGATATGCTCAGGCACCAATTATTGGTATTACCGGCTCAAACGGTAAGTCAACTGTGACCCAGCTATTAGGCGAGATGATTGCCAACGAAGGCAAGCAAGTGGCAATCGGCGGGAATATAGGCAAACCTGCGCTTGATTGTCTAGACGATACAATTGATTATTATGTATTGGAATTATCGAGTTATCAGCTGGATTACACCCAAGATTTAAACCTATTAACCGGTGTGGTGCTTAACATTACCCCAGATCATTTAGATCGATACGATAGTTTTTCACAATATACGGATTCAAAGCTTAGTTTGTATCAACACTGCCAGCATTTGGTGGTCAATATTGATGAGATGTTAATTCCTAAAAAACAATTGGCCAAACATTTTGGTGTGGATATGCCAAAACAACCCACTGACTTTGGTACCGTTACTTGTCATGACAGTTGTTATTTTTTAAAGGGTGATGATGTGTTGATGTGTGTGGGCGATATGCAGCTTATTGGCGAGCATAATATCACCAATGTATTGGCAGCACTTGCGTTGGGTGATCAGATTGGTCTTGACGCAGACTCTATGGTTGAAAGCATTAAAGCCTTTAAAGGTTTAGAGCATCGACTTGAATGGGTGGCTAAAAAACATGGGGTTGATTACTATAATGACTCAAAAGCCACCAATGTGGCTTCCACTATTAAAGCCCTAAATACACTGATTGATCGACACGAAAATATTGTCCTTATTGCGGGTGGTGTTGCCAAACAAGAAGATTATTCTCAATTGTTTGATTTGATTGATAAAGATGTGGCTGGTGTGGTGCTAATTGGCCAAAGCGCTCAAGCTCTAGGTAAGGGTATTAAAAAATCAACGGTGAGTTATGCTGATTCAATGGTTGAGGCGGTTAGATTGGCAGCTAGTATGGTTAATGACGGGGTAGTTATACTGTCTCCTGCTTGTGCGAGTTTTGATCTATTTGATAACTTCGAGGCTAGAGGTCAAGCGTTTAAACAAGCCGTTACTGAATAAAGTTTATTGCCGATTCAACATCGATTGTTTCTAAAACTAAAGCATCCGTTTCACCTTTTAGCCAAGTGCTTTGGCGTTTACATAATTGACGCGTGGCGATAATGGCTCTTTCAACTAGGGTGTCTTGATCAATGTCCCCATTTAGGTATTGCCAAGCTTGTCGGTAGCCAACACAACGAATTGAGGGTAAGTCTTCATGCAGATTTGGGTTTTGTTTAAGTCGCTCAACTTCCGCTAAAAACCCTTCATCCATCATTGATAAAAAACGTTGTTCGATTCTGATGTGCAGTTCAGCACGTGGCGGCATGAGAATAATTTTTTTGATTGGATGATCAATGCCTGGTTTTTTATTACCTTGTAACTGACTTAATGTTTTTTTACTTAAATCAAATACTTCGAGCGCACGTGTCACACGTTGAGAATCGTTCGGGTGAATACGATCAGCAGCTTTTTTATCAATTTTTTCCAGTTCTTTATGCAGTGCGGCCGAGCCTTTTTCTTT
>DQNX01000094.1 GCA_015658965.1 Gammaproteobacteria bacterium | reverse complement strand
GCGATTCGTGGTCTTAATGCACAAGGTTTAAAAATTCAATCAATCACAGATGTAACGCCAATCCCTCATAACGGTTGTCGTCCTTCTAAGAAACGTAGAGTATAAGGATAAATTATGGCTAGATATACTGGACCAACTTGTAAATTAGCACGTCGCGAAGGCACGGACTTATTTCTAAAAAGTGGCATTAGATCATTAGATTCAAAGTGTAAACTTACTCAACTTCCTGGTGTACACGGTGCCAATGCCCGTCGTCAAAAAGGCACAGAGTATGGTTTACAATTACGTGAAAAGCAAAAAGTAAGACGCATCTACGGCGTCTTAGAAAAGCAATTCCGTTTGTACTATAAAAAAGCATCACAAAAGAAAGGCTCTACCGGTGAAAATTTATTATCGTTACTTGAATGTCGTTTAGACAATGTTGTATACCGCATGGGTTTTGGCTCAACACGCGCCGAAGCAAGACAATTAGTATCGCATAAGTCGATTTTAGTGAACGGTTCTATTGTGAATATTCCTTCTTACCAAGTGAGTGCAAATGATGAAATCTCTATTAGAGAAAAAGCCAAAAAACAATCTCGCATTCAACTCGCTGTTGAGCTAGCTGAACAAGCTGGCCAAGTTGATTGGGTTGACGTAGACAACAAAACACTTAAAGGTGTGTTTAAAAATGTCCCTGCTCGTGATGATCTTTCATCAGACATCGCAGAACATTTAATTGTTGAATTGTACTCAAAATAAGGAATTAATTATGCAAGGTAACGCAAGAAATTTTTTAAAGCCGAAGTTGATCGAATCTTCAAAAACAGGTACAAACGAGTACAGGATTATTCTTGAGCCTCTAGAAAGAGGTTTTGGTCATACCATAGGCAACGCCCTAAGAAGAACGTTATTGTCTTCTATGGTGGGTTCTGCAGTCACAGAAGTGGCGATTGATGGTGTCATGCATGAGTTTTCTACTATTGAAGGTGTTCAAGAGGATGTATTGGATATTTTACTCAACCTTAAAGAAGTTTCGGTTGCACTCAATACTGCAGACAACGCTGAAGTTGTTATCGATAAAAAAGGCCCGTGTGAAATCACCGCCGCTGATATCGAAGCCAATGGCACCGATATTTCAATTTTTAATGCAGACAAAGTTATCGCAACGGTTAACGCCGGCGGTCATATGCGACTGACACTTAAAATTGGCACAGGCGTTGGTTATGAAACAGCCGTCAGCCGTGACGAAGAAGCATCAACGATTGGTGGCATGCAATTAGACGCCAGTTTTTCACCGATTAAACGCGTAAGTTTTACGGTTGAAGCAGCTAGAGTTGATCAAAAAGTTAATCTAGATAAATTAAATATTATCATTGAAACTAATGGTTCGGTTAATGCCGAAGGTGCGGTTAAACGCGCAGCAACAATTCTGCAAGATCAACTTTCTTCGTTTATTGAATTAGAGTTGGTTGAAGAAGAAGAGGCCTTGCCAACGTCTGATGACTTTGATCCACAGTTGTTAGCAGCCGTCGATGAATTAGAATTAACCGTTCGTAGTGCAAATTGTTTGAAAGCAGAACAAATTTACTACATTGGTGATTTAATCCAAAAATCTGAGCAAGACTTATTGAGAACGCCTAATTTAGGTCGTAAATCACTAAACGAAATCAAAGAAGTATTGACTGACAAGGGTCTTGCATTAGGAACTGATATTCCTAATTGGCCGCCAGTTGATTTAATGAGCGAATAAGGAAATATAATGAGACATAGACAGTCAGGTAGACAATTAAATCGTAACGCTTCTCATCGTAAGGCGATGTTCAAGAATATGGCGAACTCATTGTTTCTACACGAAACAATTAAAACAACCTTACCTAAAGCTAAAGAGCTTAGACGAGTGGTTGAGCCATTAATCACCAAGGCTAAGACCGACAGCGTTGCCAATCGTCGTAACGCATTTGCCAAGTTACGCGATGATGCAATGGTGGCTAAGTTGTTTACTCAGTTAGGCCCGTTCTACAAAGACCGCCCAGGGGGTTATGTCCGTATTTTAAAGGCTGGTTTCCGTACTGGCGACAAAGCACCAATGGCTATTGTTCAATTGGTTGATTTTGACAGTTCTGCTAATGATGCAGACACTACTGATTCATAAAGGAAAAAAACTATGCCTTCAATTAAAGTAAGAGAGAATGAACCTTTTGATATTGCCCTAAGACGTTTTCGTCGTTCATGCGACAAAGCGGGTGTTATTACTGACGTTCGTAAAAAAGAATTCTATGAAAAGCCAACTTGGGTAAACAAACGCATGAAGGCAGCCGCTGTTAAACGTACTCATAAAGAAAGAGCTAAAAACCGCGTTCACCGTAAACGCATGTACTAATTGCTTTTGATAAGCAAACCTATTTATTATGTCTGAGATAAAACCACGCATTACTGATGATATGAAATCAGCAATGAAGGCTAAAGACAAAGATGCCCTAAAAGCCATTCGTATGATTTTAGGCGCCATCAACCAAAAAGAAGTTGACGATCGCATCGAACTAGATGACACCCAAGTATTAGCCGTTATTCAAAAAATGGTGAAGCAACGTAAAGACTCCATTTCACAATTCAAAGAAGCAGGCCGCAGTGATTTAGTAGAAGTCGAAGAAGCAGAATTGGTAATTATCAATAATTACATGCCAGCACAACTCTCAGAGGCTGATATTACCATCGCGGTAGACAAGGCCATTGCTGACTTAGGCGCATCTTCTATGCAAGACATGGGTAAGCTTATGGGTGCTTTAAAAGGGCCATTAGCGGGCAAGGCCGATATGGGCGTTGTTTCTGGTGTTATCCGTTCTAGACTTTCATAAGGTTTACTACTTCTAAAGACTTCCACATCACTTTTAGGCTATTTTTAGTGTAATTATTAGCAATAAATAGTAATTTGTGTGTGTTTTAAGAAAACACACACAAATTCATTACTCCCTAAATTTTTGTTTTATAATCATTCTCATATCTTAGGAGGGTTGTTATGTCGCGTTTATTTTTTATATTAATTACAATTACTAACTTTGCTTGGGCGCAAGTGGTGCCGGACTACGCTAAAGAAGCGCGTTGGTCGAGTTTTATTGAAGATGGCTTAATGGATGGAGATGTTGTTTGGATAAAAAATGCTGATCGTGAATTTTTATCTATTCTTACTGACTCCGAATCCGAATCAAATAAATTTGCTATTGTCATGCATGGACTAGGTGTTCACCCAGACTGGACTGATGTTATTCAACCTCTTAGATTGTCATTAACTGAGCAAGGCTATCACACGCTCTCTATTCAATTACCAGTATTGGCTAATGGGGCTGATGGAAAACAATACGATGCCTTGAATGAGGATTCGGATAAACGAATCCAAGCTGCCATTGATTACATTAAAAGCATGGGAAAATCAGCTGATCTATTAGTTGCCCATAGCAGGGGGACAACAATGGCAACGCATTACCTTGCTGGCCATTTGCAGCACCCATTTAAAAAATTTGTTGCAGTTGGTATGAATGGAGGCTCTACTCCTTATTTGTCTGATATTACTATCCCGATTTTAGACCTATATGGGACTGAAGACATTGATCCAGTTTTGACGTCTGTAAAACAAAGACAAGCTGCCTCGAGCCATAATACTAGATATAGTCAAAAACAAATTAAAGGTGATCACTTCTTTAATGAT
>DQNX01000059.1 GCA_015658965.1 Gammaproteobacteria bacterium | reverse complement strand
CGCGAAAGACTGCAAGCGTTTGAAGGCGTTGTGATCGCTAAGAAAAATCGTGGCATCAGTTCAGCATTCACCGTTAGAAAAATCTCTCACGGCGAAGGTGTTGAAAGAGTTTTTCAAACACACTCAAAAATGATTGATTCAGTAGAAGTTAAGCGTCGTGGTAAGGTTCGTCAAGCGAAACTGTATTACCTTCGTGAATTAACAGGTAAAGCAGCAAGAATTAAAGAAAAATTGGCTAAGAGATAAGCTTTATATTTTTCCAATAAAATGCCGGTCTTTACCGGCATTTTTTATGCCATAATTTCAAACCGTGAACAACACTACCTTAATTGAAAAATTTCTAGACTATTATTGGCTCTCATCCGGTGCCAGTCAAAATACACTGAGTGCTTACCAATCAGACCTTAAGTTGTTTTCAAAATGGCTGAGTAATGACCTTACTCATGTCAGCAATACTGACATTAACGCTTACTTTAAGCACAGACAGCTTAGCGCCGCCACACAAGCGCGCATCCTGACTTGCTTGCGTATTTTTTATCAGTACTTAAACGCTCAGCAATTGATCGACAGTAATCCAACCGCCAAATTGCACCACCCTAAGCAAACACAAAAACTCCCTGTTTTTCTTAATATTGATGAAGTTGATCAGCTCCTGAGCACGCCCAATGAAAAAACTATTTTTGGTATGCGTGATCGTGCTATGTTGGAGCTGCTTTATTCTTGCGGACTGCGCGTATCAGAACTAATCACACTTGAATATCACAACATTAATCTGGGGGAAGAGTATATTCGTATTCACGGCAAGGGCAACAAAGAACGACTCTTACCCATGGGTGAAGTGGCGATGGATTATCTTAATATTTACGAACAAAAAGCCCGCCCATTTTTACTTAAATCAGGCCAAACCGATCATTACTTCTTAAGTAACCGTGGCTCGAGCATGAGTCGACAAAATTTCTTTTATATTATTAAGGCTTACGCTGTCAAAGCTGGCATTGATAAACCCTTATCCCCACATACTTTACGCCATGCTTTTGCCACACATCTTGTGCAACAAGGGGCTGATCTGCGTAGCGTGCAACTGATGCTGGGTCATAGTGATATCTCAACCACACAAATTTACACACACATTCAAAACGTGCAGTTGAAATCTCAGCATACAAAACACCACCCACGAGGCTAATTTTTTTGCATCGTCTTTTTCCTATTAACTGCGTTAGATTATTTAAAACTCTCAATCACATAGTTGCACCTATGCTCAATCGAGTTTTAAACAATCTGCCTTGTTAGTAGAAAAAATACTTGCAAAAATATCATATTAAAAAAATAGGGAATTTCACGAATGTGTTTAATTTTTGACAGAATTAGACGTTTTAAGATGTTTTAACGACTTTTAAGCAATTTTAATTGGTAAATATTGCTTTTTAGATGGTTTTATCGGATTTTTTGAGAAAATTTAGAAAATTTTCACAAAGACTATAAATACTCTACCCCGAGTATTTCATAAATAATATCGCCTGCCGGTGCTTTAACCGTAACCTCTTCACCTTCTTCATTGCCCATTAGTGCACTGGCGATTGGCGAATGACATGAAATCTTATTGACTGCAATGTCTGCTTCATCTTCGCCGACGATTTGATAAGTGATTTCGCTGTCATTTTCAATATTCATCAACGTAATGGTGGTGCCAAAAACACAACGACCATCTTGATTAAGTTTAGTGACATCAATCACTTGCATACGCGAAAGCTTAGATTCAATTTCTTTAATACGCCCTTCACAAAAGCTTTGCTCTTCTTTGGCGGCGTGATATTCGGCATTTTCTTTAAGATCGCCGTGAGCTCGCGCCGTGGCAATGTCTTCAACAATGCGTGGACGTTCTACATCTTTGAGTTTTAAAAGCTCTGCTTCTAGTGCTTTTGCACCGCCAACTGTCATCGGGATAGTTTCCATATTCTTTATACCTTGCCTCTTAGCTGTTTAATGACTGCACCGTTCTTACGGTAATAGTTTCGTGGGTTTTTAAACCATCTAACATGGCAAAAGCTGCGGCAACCGTTGTAGTGAAAGGCACTTTATGCACTAAAGCTTGACAGCGAATGGCAGCCGCATCTTCCACACCTTGCGTATCTTCGGTTGAATTGATAATCAGATCAATGTCATCGTTCTTAATCATGTCAACAATGTGTGGCGAGCCTTCAGAAACTTTATTCACCATTTCACACTCTAAACCAGCATCGGTTAATACCTCTTTGTTACTGCGTGTCGCTACCAAACTAAAGCCTTGACTTGCTAAACGCTTACCCAATTCAGGTAAATCATCACGGTCAAGCTTGCGCAAACTGACGAATACTTTGCCACTTTCTGGTGCTCGACTGCCGGCGGCTAATTGCGCCTTATCAAAGGCTGAAGCAAAATCATCACCTATACCCATCACTTCACCGGTTGAACGCATTTCTGGGCCGAGAATTGGATCCACACCCAAAAACTTGTTAAATGGGAATACCGCCTCTTTAACGCTGTAATGCTTTGGAATAATTTCTTGGGTAAAGTTAAGTTGTTTAAGGGTTTTACCTGACATAACCCGAGCGGCAATACTCGCCAGTGGCACACTAATGGCTTTAGATACAAAAGGTACGGTGCGTGAAGCGCGAGGATTAACCTCGATTACATATATTTCGCCGTCTTGATAAGCCAATTGTGTATTCATCAGCCCAACCACATTCAGCGCTTTCGCCATGGCAATCACTTGTGTGCGCATCTCATCAAGCACTTCATCGCTTAAAGAATATGGTGGCAATGAACAAGCGGAGTCACCTGAGTGAATACCGGCCTGCTCAATGTGCTGCATAATACCGCCAATCACCACGTCTTCGCCATCACAAATCACATCAATATCGACTTCAATTGCATGATCAAGGAACGAATCTAATAAGACCGGTGAATCATTTGACACTTGTACCGCTGTATGCATGTAATGATCGAGACTGTCTTTATCATAAACAATTTCCATCGCACGACCACCCAGTACATACGATGGTCTGACCACCAATGGAAAGCCGATTGCATCAGCAATGTCTTGTGCCTGCTCAAGTGAGCGCGCCGTGCCATTCAGTGGTTGTTTTAATTCTAATTCTTGTAGTAGCTTGGAAAAACGTTCACGATCTTCAGCCAAATCAATGGCATCTGGGCTGGTGCCAATAATTTTTGCACCGTTTTTTTCTAGCGCCTCGGCCAACTTTAACGGTGTTTGTCCACCGTAATGCACAATAACACCATCTGGATTTTCAATATCTATGACGGCTAAAACATCTTCCAAAGTCAACGGTTCAAAATACAAGCGATCAGAGATATCGTAATCGGTTGACACCGTTTCAGGATTGCAATTCACCATAATGGTCTCATAACCATCTTCACGTAGAGCTAATGAGGCGTGCACACAGCAGTAATCAAATTCAATGCCTTGGCCAATACGGTTAGGGCCACCGCCTAGAATCATGATTTTTTTCTTGTCAGTTGGATTGGCTTCACATTGCTGCTGATAGGTGGAGAATAAATAAGCCGTTTGCGTGTCAAACTCCGCCGCACAACTGTCAACGCGTTTAAATACAGGCTTAATATTCAGCACTTTACGACGCTCTCGTACTGAGGACTCACTACAATTTAACAACTGACCAAGACGCGCATCAGAAAAACCTTTACGCTTCAAACCAAACATTTCGTCTGCATCAATTTCAGAAATATTAGTGCCATTAATTTGCATTTCACTGGAAACGATGTCTCGTATTTGCGCCAAAAACCAAGGATCAACTTTTGATAAATCAAATACTTCTTCTAAACTCATACCGAATCTAAACGCATCGGCTAAATAAAAGATGCGATCACCACGAGCAGTAATACATTCTGAACGGATTTTATTGCGCGCATCATCTGCACTTAAATCAACCATTGGGTCTAGCCCAACTTTGTCAGTTTCAAGCCCTCTTAAAGCTTTTTGCAAGGATTCTTGGAAGGTTGATCCCATTGCCATCACTTCGCCCACTGATTTCATTTGCGTGGTTAGACGGTCGTCTGCTTTGGGAAATTTTTCAAAGGCAAACCTTGGAATCTTGGTAACCACATAATCAATACTTGGCTCGAATGAGGCTGGGGTTTTACCGCCGGTAATGTCGTTATCAAGCTCATCTAGAGTATAACCAACCGCAAGTTTTGCGGCCACTCTAGCAATCGGGAAACCAGTTGCTTTTGAGGCTAAGGCCGATGAACGTGACACGCGAGGGTTCATCTCAATAATGGTGAGGCGACCATCTTCAGGGTTGACAGCAAACTGCACATTTGAGCCGCCAGTATCAACGCCAATCTCACGTAAAACCGCCAATGAAGCATTGCGCATCACTTGATATTCTTTATCCGTTAAGGTTTGTGCTGGCGCTACTGTGATTGAATCACCGGTATGAATACCCATTGGGTCTAAGTTTTCAATTGAGCAAATAATAATACAATTATCTTTGGTGTCGCGCACCACTTCCATCTCAAACTCTTTCCAGCCCAAAATTGATTCTTCAACCAGCAGTTCATTGGTCGGTGAAAGATCCAGACCGCGCTCACAAATCTCAATAAATTCTTCTTTATTGTAAGCAATACCGCCACCACTACCACCCATGGTAAAGGAGGGACGAATAATGGTTGGAAAACCAACCTCTTCTTGAATCCTGTGTGCATCTTCCAAATTATGTGCCACAGCCGCTTTTGGCATATCCAAGCCAATTTTAAGCATGGCTGCACGGAACAAATCACGATCTTCAGCTTTATCGATGGCTTCTTTTTTAGCGCCAATCATCTCCACACCATGCTTTTTCAAAACGCCATGACGCTCCAAATCAAGCGCACAATTTAGCGCCGTTTGGCCGCCCATGGTTGGCAATAAAGCATCCGGTTTTTCAACTTCAATAATCTTTTCAATCGTGCGCCATTCAATCGGCTCAATGTAGGTTGCATCCGCCATTTGCGGATCAGTCATAATCGTGGCTGGATTTGAGTTAACCAAAATAACCCGGTAGCCTTCTTCACGCAGGGCACTACAGGCTTGTGCGCCTGAATAATCGAATTCACACGCCTGGCCAATAATAATAGGCCCGGCGCCAATGATTAAAATACTTTTTAGGTCTTGTCTTTTTGGCATCGTCTTCGTCTAACTCAGAATTATTTTAAAACTCATCTTCTTCAACGGGCAAATCGCCATCAAAGACATCGAACTTTCTTTTTTGTAAATAAGAAGATCGCATCATTATGTATGGATCATCTGACTGGTCTATCATGTCGGTCACTGATAACATATCAACCCGTTTATCAATAATGTTCATAACAGAACTGCTGACAAAGCCAATATCGTCCAATTCATTGATCATATTCACAGGTGAGGTTAGATCAACATAGACACCAACACCATCTCTAACCGTTGATGGCCCTAATAAAGGGGTGACCATATAAGGGCCTTGTTCCACACCCCAAACAGCCATTGTCTGGCCGAAGTCTTCGTCGTCTGTTGTGAGGCCCATGTCAGAGGCGACATCAAACAAACCGCCCAATCCAATCGTTGAATTAACCAAAATACGTCCTAGTGTTGTTGCACTTTCAATGGGCTTAAATTGTAAAATTTGATTTGCTAAAGTTGGAATATCGCCTAAGTTACTAAAAAAATCACTCACTCTATCTTGTGCAACTTCTGGTACGTGGTCTTTATAGGCTCTTGATATTGGCTCGAGTAAATTATCATCAATCGCTTCATTGAATCCATAAGTCACTCTATTTAATTCTTCAAATGGATCAACAACATCTTCAGCAAATGCTGGTGTGTTGGCCATAAAAAATAGTAAAAAGCTTAATAATAGCGGCTTCATTGTTGCATCTCTTGAATAAAGGCATCGAACAAGCCGCTGACATCGTGTGGACCTGGTGAGGCTTCTGGATGACCTTGAAAACCAAAGGCGGGTTTGCCCACGACTTTAACACCTTGAATTGAATTATCAAATAATGATCGGTGCGTTACTTCTAACGTGTTTGGTAGGTTGCTCTGTGCCACAGCAAAACCATGGTTTTGTGAAGTAATCATTACTTGCTTTGTCGCCAGATCTTGAACAGGATGGTTAGCCCCATGATGGCCAAATTTCATTTTCTCAGTCTTGGCACCGCTCGCTAATGATAACAACTGATGCCCCAAACAAATACCAAATATTGGCATGTTTTTTTCTAATAAGGTTTGAATGTTATCAATGGCGTAATCACAGGGTTCAGGATCGCCAGGACCATTCGATAAAAGCACACCATCAGGATTCATTGCTAAAACCTCAGCAACCGGCATTTGTGCATTAACCACGGTTAAATCACAGCCACGATCAACCAACATTCTTAAGATATTTTTCTTCACGCCGTAATCATATACTACGACCCTAAATTTTGAGTCTAACTCGGTGAATTCGCCCGTTTCTAAAAAGTAAGAACCTTGGTTGAATTGATATTGCTCAGGTGTAGAAACCACCTTGGCTAAGTCCATATTTTTAAGGCCTGCAAAAGATTGCGCTTTGGCAATCGCTGCCGCCTCATCAACATCATCACCGGTCGTAATACAACCTTTAAGTGAGCCGTGCTCTCGCAGATGTCGAGTTAAAGCGCGCGTATCAATATCACTAATCGCCACCACGTTGTTGGATGCTAAATATTCATCGAGTGGCATTGTATTGCGCCAATTACTGTGTAGCAGGGGTAGGTCACGAATGATTAAACCCGAAGCATAAATTTGCTCAGATTCTTCATCAACTGGGTTGGTGCCAGTATTGCCAATATGCGGATAAGTCAGTGCAACAATTTGTTGCGAATAAGATGGATCAGTTAAAATTTCTTGATAGCCCGTCATTGAAGTGTTAAACACCACCTCACCAACAGTATCACCGCTAGCGCCGATTGATTTTCCTTTGAAAATCATTCCATCTTCCAACACTAATAAGGCAACTTGTGACACCAAACACTCCTAAGCTAAAAACTCTGAGAATTTTACCATACTTGCCACTTAAGCTGATACTCAAATCATCAAATCAAGGTGATATAATAGCGTTATTAAGCCAAGAAAAAGGAAGAAGATGAATATCACAGTTGAAAACATTAAATGCGGTGGTTGTGCAGGCACTATCACTAAAAAGCTAACTTCAGCTTTTGACACACAAGACATTGAGGTTAATATCGAACAAGGCACAATTAGTATTGATATTGACGATGCAAAAAGAGCAGAAGTTGCCAAAGTGTTGCTAGATCTTGGCTACCCAGAAACTGATTCGGTGCATGGTTTTAGCTCAGCCAAAGCAAAAGCCAAGTCTTTTGTTTCTTGCGCAATTGGCAAAAT
>DQNX01000139.1 GCA_015658965.1 Gammaproteobacteria bacterium | reverse complement strand
CACCTTCACGTACCTTAACCTGTACAATAACGGTATCACCTGATGAAAATTCAGGGATATCTGATCTTAGTTGTTCGTTCTCAATTTGATCAATTAAATTCATGAGAGTGCTTTCCTTTATGTTAATTCTGTAAAAGCGGCAATTATACAGCCATTCTGATTGCTAAACAAGGCAAATCTATGGCATAATTATGTGCTTTATATTTAAGTGTTTGAGTGTGATGGGAAAAGTAACTGGCTTTAAGGAATTTGATAGAAAAACTGAGGAATATCGCCCAGTTGAGTTACGTGTCAAAGATTATGGAGAAATTTTTACAGGCACCCATGACATTGCTCATTTACAAGAGCAAGGCGCAAGGTGTATGGATTGTGGCGTGCCATTTTGCCAATCAGAAAATGGCTGTCCGGTTGATAATTTAATTCCTGAATGGAATGATTTGGTTTATAACGACAAATGGCAAGAGGCATTAATACGCCTGCATAAGACTAATAACTTTCCAGAATTTACTGGCAGAGTTTGTCCGGCACCTTGTGAAGGCTCTTGTGTACTGGGGATTAACAATCCTGCGGTAACAATTAAAAATATTGAACAAACTATTATTGATCGTGGCTTTGAGCAGGGCTGGATTCAGCCACATATGGTTGAGTATCGCACCGGTAAAAAAATTGCTATTGTTGGCTCTGGCCCGGCAGGTTTGGCCGCGGCTGATGAGTTGAATAAAATTGGCCACAGCGTTAGCGTATTCGAACGTGATGATCGTATTGGCGGGTTATTGATGTACGGCATCCCTAATATGAAGCTCGGCAAAGACGTAGTAGATCGCCGTGTGAATTTACTTAAAGACTCGGGTGTTGAATTTATTACCAACGTGAATGTTGGTAAGGATGTTAGTACTGCTGATTTACAAAAAGACTTCGATGCTTTGATCTTTACAACAGGTGCGACTCAAGCGCGTGATTTACCGGTCGATAATCGCGATGCTGATGGCGTGCATCTGGCGATGGAATATTTATCTAAAAATACCAAAACCTTATTAGATACAGGGCATGCAGATACTTCCGATTTATCCGCTAAAGGTAAAGACGTGATTGTGATTGGTGGTGGCGATACGGGCACGGATTGTATTGGTACGGCGATTCGTCAAGGGGCTAAATCCATTACTAATTTTGAGCTCATGGGCAAGCCTCCTGAAGGTCGTGCAGACAACAACCCTTGGCCATTATGGCCACTGATTTATCGTGTTGATTATGGCCATGCTGAAGCTGCGCACGTATTTGGTAAAGATCCCAGACAATATCATTTAATGACCCAATCTTTTATTAAAGATGCGGCTGGTAAAGTGACCGGGTTGAACACAATAAATGTTGATTTTAAAGACGGACAACTGCTTGAGATCGAAGGCAGTGAAAAAATCTGGGATACACAATTGGTATTATTGTCAATGGGTTTTGTATCGCCAGAACATTACTTAAGCGACGATGCAAATATTGAGCTTGATGATCGAAGAAATTATCAGGCCACTTATGGCGAATATGTCACTTCTCAAGCGGGTATATTCACTGCAGGAGACTGCCGTCGTGGCCAATCATTAGTGGTTTGGGCGATTAATGAGGGTCGTGGCGTTGCGGCTAAAGTTGATCAATATTTAACCAGTCTCTAAACTCAGTTTTCTAATTTTATATCCCCTAAGAGGTAGTTAAGATACCACTAATAAAGGGTGGTATTATCTGTATTCTCAGTATAATTTGACCTGTTGACATCTTCTTTTCTAAGAAATTAGAGGATTTATTAAATATACTGGAGAAATAAAATGGCAAAAGAGCTATATAACACCCCCAACCTCGATGAGTTGGAAAATGGTCCATGGCCTTCGTTTGTAACAGGTCTTAAAAGATTGGCGCTTGACGATCACGCAGGTGCTGGCATGGTACGCGATGTACTGGCAACATTAGAAACATCATACGTAACTAAAAAAGGTTACTGGAAAGGTGGCACGGTTGGTGTTATTGGTTATGGTGGTGGTGTAATTCCACGTTTTAACGAATTAAAAGACGAAAATGGTGACTTTAAATTTAAAGACGCTGGTGAGTTTCACACTTTAAGAATTCAACCGCCAGCAGGTATGCATTACACATCTGATCTTCTAAGGAATCTATGTGATACCTTTGTTGATAACGGCGGTTCTGGTTTAATCGCATTTCACGGTCAGTCAGGCGACATTATGTTCCAAGGCGCGACTGAAGAAACAACTCAAACTATCTTTAACGAACTGAATGAAATCGGTTTTGATATGGGTGGTGCAGGTCCTGCAGTACGCACAGGTATGTCTTGTGTGGGTGCAGCACGTTGTGAAATGTCAAACACTAACGAATCAGCGGCATTACGTACTTTAGTGAATGCATTCTTAGATGATATGCATCGTCCAGCATTGCCATACAAAATGAAATTTAAAGTTTCAGGTTGTGCAAACGACTGTATGAACTCAATTGAACGTTCAGACTTTGCAACTATCGGTACTTGGAGAGATGATATTAAAATCAACCAAGACTTATGGAAAGCCATGGTTGCTGACAAAGGTATGGACTATGTTGTTGACAACATCACTTCTCGTTGCCCTACACAATGTATGAAAGTTGAAAGCGACACGTCGTTAACCATTGACAATAAAAACTGTGTTAAATGTATGCACTGTTTAAATGTCACGTCACCATTAACGCACAATTACATCCAAAAAGATGCGTCTCCTGAAGCAATTCTAGCAACTGGTGATGACAAAGGTGTAACGATTTGTATGGGTGGTAAACGTACTCTGAAAATCGGTGACTTATTCGGTACAGTAGTTGTTCCATTTATGAAATTGGAAACTACAGAAGATTATGAAAATATTGAAGAGTTAGCAGGTGAAGTGATTGACTTCTTTGCTGAGAATGCACTAGAGCACGAACGTACAGGTGAAATGATTGAGCGTATCGGTATTGTTAACTTTATGGAAGGTATTGGCTTAGACGTTAATCCAAACATGGTTGATTCACCACGTTACATGTCATATGTACGTATGGACAAGTGGGACGAAGAAGCGGTTAAGTGGTTTGAAAACAAAGCCGAAGCTAACGCATAACACTGACTTTAATTTAAGCAACAATTTTTAGGGCGAAATTTCCTTCGCCCAAAACTATATATCAGGAGAAATACTATGGCTGAAGCACCAAGAATGCCTATCGAATCTGGCTGTCCAGACCCTATCCAATACATGCATCCAACGATGCGTCGTAACTACGGAGCCTGGGCTTACCATGACCGTCCACGTCCAGGTGTATTACACCACACTTCAAAACATAATGAAGAGATTTGGACTGTCCGTTGTGGCACACAAAGACAAATGGATGTTTACACAATCAAAAAATTAGCAGATATTTCTGATGAATTTGGCGATGGTTACATTCGTTTCACTATCCGTTCAAACGTTGAGTTTATGGTGGATACTGAAGCTAAAGTTGCGCCTTTGGTTAAAGCATTGCAAGATGCTGGCTTCCCAGTGGGTGGCACAGGTCCAACCGTGTCAATGATTTCACACACACAAGGTTGGTTACACTGTGATATTCCAGGTACAGACGCATCGGGTGTGGTTAAAGCACTTATGGATGAGTTGTACGACGAGTTCCAGAAAGAAGAAATGCCTAACCGTGTACACATGACAACTTCATGTTGTCAGATTAACTGTGGTGGTCACGGCGATATCGCCATTAACATCCAACATACTAAGCCACCTAAGATCAACCATGACTTAGTTGCTAATGTCTGTGAGCGTCCTACGGTTGTAGCACGTTGTCCAGTTGCTGCGATTCGTCCTGCAATGGTTAACGGCAAGCCAACGCTAGAAGTTGATGAGAAGAAATGTATCTGTTGTGGCGCATGTTTCCCACCTTGTCCGCCAATGCAAATTAATGATCCTGAACATTCTAAGATTGCAATCTGGATCGGTGGTAAGCACTCTAATGCACGAAGCAAGCCTTCTTTCCAGAAGTTAGTTGCTGCCGGCATCCCTAACAACCCGCCAAGATGGCCGGAAGTTGGTGCCATTGTTAAGCAAATTTTAGCCGTGTACAAAGGTGATGCTCGTGACTGGGAAAGAGTGGGTGAGTGGGTTGATCGTATCGGCTGGCCTTCATTCTTTGAAAAGACGGGTCTACCGTTTACTAAGTTCCACGTTTCTGACTGGAAAGGTACACGTCATCAGTTAAATTCATCTGCTTACATTCGTTTCTAAAGGGTCGTTTAAATGAAATTTTCAATTCAAATTAACGAGGGGCCGTATCAGCACCAAGCGTCTGATACAGCGTACCAATTTGCTAAAGCAGCGATAGCAGCAGGCCACGAGATTTATCGTGTGTTTTTCTATCATGATGGCGTTAACAATGCATCACGCTTTACGATGCCACCTCAAGATGACCGTAATGTTATAAACCAATGGGCTGAGTTAGGCATTAAAGATGCCGATGGCGAGCCTGAGCTTGTTGTTTGTATTGCAGCAGCACTTCGTCGCGGTATGCTTGACGAGTCTGAAGCAAAAAAGAACGGTATTGAAGGTAATAACAT
>DQNX01000108.1 GCA_015658965.1 Gammaproteobacteria bacterium | reverse complement strand
TAGGTAATTTTATACTTTTATGTCAATTGCTTTTACCCCTGGAGAACCTGCTGGCATCGGCCCTGATTTGGCTGTTATTTATGCTCAGAAAAATAACGACAAAAATCTGTTGGTTTTTACCGATCCAGATTTGTTATTAGCCCGTGCAAAAAAACTGAATTTATCAATTAAAATCATAGAGCAAGATACCACTTCAAAAGTGGGTGAAATTTGTGTTTTTCCAATCAAAACAAGCGTCAAAACTAAAGCCGGTGTTTTGAATCCTAATAATGCGCAGTTTGTATTAAACACACTTGATATCGCCACAAAGCACTGTCTTAACACAAAGTGTGCTGCCCTAGTTACAGGCCCTGTCCATAAGGGTATTATCAACCAATCGGGTATCGACTTTACTGGCCATACAGAGTATTTGGCCAATTTAAGTAACACCCCTAAAACGGTGATGATGCTGGCCACCGAAGGTTTGCGAGTTGCACTGGCAACCACACACATACCCTTGTCTAGCGTGGCTCAGCATATCAAAGCTGACTCGCTTGAGCAAACTCTTAATATTATCAATACTGCTTTACAAGACCAAGGCATCACCAATCCACATATTGTTGTCTGTGGCTTAAACCCTCATGCGGGTGAAGATGGCTACCTTGGCAGCGAGGAAATCGAAATCATTAATCCTTTGATTAAACAACTTAACCATCAAGGGTTCAACTTAACAGGCAGTGTGCCGGCAGATACGGCTTTCACCGTTGATGCACTCATAGGCGTTGACTGCGTACTTGCAATGTATCACGATCAAGGGCTACCTGTACTTAAAACATTGGGCTTTAAAAAAGCGGTCAATATTACCTTGGGCTTGCCTTTTATTCGCACTTCAGTTGATCATGGTACGGCACTGAGTCTAGCTGGAACAGGTGATATTAGCTTAGGCAGCTTACACACTGCACTGGATTATGCACAACTTTTTATTGATAACCAACATGAATAAATATCACTCAACAAGTTCTGGAAAGCACAAGGCTCGCAAACGTTTTGGGCAAAACTTCCTGGTTGACAACAAGATCGTTGATCGTATTATCACGACGATTGCACCAAAGCCAGAAGACAATTTACTAGAGATTGGGCCTGGACAAGGCGCGATGACATTGCCTTTATTGGAAAAGCTATCTCAACTCCATGTAATTGAGATTGATCGGGATTTGATTGGCTTACTAGAGTCTTTTGATAAGGACAACCTGATCATTCATCAAGGTGATGCGCTCAAATTTGACCTAAACACCTTACCTACCCCAATCAGAGTAGTAGGCAACCTACCCTACAACATCTCCTCCCCTATTTTATTTCACTTACTAGAAAATCGATCTTTGGTTCAAGACATGACTTTCATGCTACAAAAAGAAGTGGTTGAGCGTATGGTGGCAAAGCATGGCAACAAAACTTATGGGCGCCTTAGTGTGATGATGCAGGCTTTTTTTGAAGTGGAGCTGATCTTTATTGTGCCACCAGAATCTTTTAGCCCTGCACCAAAGGTTGATTCTGCGATTGTTTACCTTAAGCCTTTGTCGCAATCTTTGGTTGCTGATATCGCAGTATTTGAAAAAGTAGTTAAGGCTTCTTTTGCACAACGCCGCAAAACACTGAGAAATTGTTTAAAATCTCTACTAACACAAGAACAAACTTCAATCGACTTGTCGCAAAGAGCAGAAATGCTAAGTGTGGCTGATTTTATTAAACTAACCCAAGACTATGAAAAACAACATTAATATCAACGTTCGAGTTTCTTACTTAGAAAACCAATCCAGTGCTCAGCACAATCAATACGCTTACGCCTATACCATTACGATTACCAACAATGGTCAAATTGGTGCACAATTACGCACACGCCGTTGGCACATCCAAGATGAAACAGGCCATATAGAAGAAGTCACTGGTGAAGGCGTTGTAGGGCATCAACCCCATTTAATGCCCGGTGAAAGCTTTGAATACTCTTCTGGTGCAATGATTAAAACCGTTACCGGGGTCATGAAAGGGGTTTATGGCATGGTCAATGATGAAGGTGAATTATTTGAAGCTGAAATCCCCCAATTTGTGCTTAGCGAGCCCTA
>DQNX01000006.1 GCA_015658965.1 Gammaproteobacteria bacterium | reverse complement strand
TTGATGACGAAATTCAAACACCTCGATATCAATTTGAGCCTGCCACTTTAGAAACCATTGACGATAAACAAGTCACGCCATTAATTGACAAGCAAGTCAGTGGGGGTGTGGGTATTTTAAAAGACCAAATGGCTTGTGCTTTTAAAGGTTTTTCGCATCGGCTTAATGTTAAAAAATTTGATGCGCCACACGTTGGCCTGAGCCGTACAGAACAAGGGGATGTGATACACAAAGTGTTAGAGGCTATTTATCAACAAGTGCAATCTTCTGCTGATTTAATCGCTTATCACGAAGACGCATTAGATACATTAATCAACAGCGCCATTCAAAATGAATTAAAGCGTTACGGGCGCTCTGGTTTTGTTCAAATCGAGCACAGTCGTCTAAGACAATTAATTCACAAATTTATTGCCACCGAAAAACAACGGAATGCATTTAGCGTGATTGCCACCGAAAAAACCATTGAAGCCGATATCGCTGGCTTGCGTTTTACCACGCGCCTTGATCGTGTCGATGAAATGGAAAATGGCGACCGCATTATTTTTGATTACAAAACCGGCAATTTACCAAGCAATCCTTGGTGTGGCAACCCAATCAAAGAGCCGCAGTTGCCTATTTACGCCAGCACCAACTCGGCCGATGGCATCGCCTTTATTAAGCCAGCATCCGATAAAATTAGCATTACCGGTCTGGCCAAAGACAAAGATTCCCTGCCAAAGAAAACCACTCAACAAAAATCTTGTACTGATTGGGACGAGCAACTCAAACTTTGGCAACAGCAGCTGGACCAAACCAGTTTGGATTATCAGCAAGGCAAGGCGGCGGTCTTACCGACTAAAAATGCTTGTACTTATTGCGAATACGACTCACTCTGTCGAATTGCAAAATAACGTAATAATTGCTAATTTCTTAGTCTGAATTGCCTCGGCAATATTGCTTTTATCAAGACTGGCAATATCAATGTTGTCAAGCTGATTGCGTAGTTGTCTTATCGGCTTAACCTCAATACCCAATAAAGCAAAGATTGTCAGTAATTGCTCAAAGCGCTGTTTACGCCTTAATGCATCCGTCCTAGCAAAAAACCGCAACAGCTCTTCCGCACTTTGTTGTTGTATTTGGCGAGCAAAGCTTTGCCATTGGCTCGTCAATGTGGCGAGTTGTGAATATTCTTTAGGGCATTTAATATGCCGACACAACTGCCCAATAGCATCCGTACTTTGGTTATGCAACCAAAGTGCAAATTTAATTATTGCACTGTTAGTATCAAGCCGATCTAAAAATTCAAATTCGTTATCATGCGCTGTGGGTGCATTACGGTCTAGCATTGGAAACACACGCTCATCAGCACCACAAGCTGACAACACCTTAAAAAAAGGCGAAGGTGTTTCGTAGCATAACGCCTTTTCAAGCTCTTTAAAGACGCGCTCAGGTGTGAGCGCATCCACCTCACCCGAGACAACCATCTCTTGCATCAATCGTTGTGTTGAATGCGCCACTTTAAAGCCAAACACATTAAAACGAGCGGCAAATCGTGCCACGCGTAATACACGCACAGGGTCTTCACTAAAAGCATTGGATACATGTTTTAACAAGCCATTATCTAAGTCTTCTTGGCCGTTAAAAGGATCAAATAGTTCGCCGTCTTTCTCAGCAATGGCATTAATCGTCAAATCACGGCGTGATAAATCTTGCTCAAGCGTGACTGCTTTTGAGATATCAAATTCAAAACCTTTATAGCCTTTGCCAACTTTACGCTCCAGTCTAGCCAGCGCGTACTCCTCCTGCGTGCCGGGGTGCAAAAAAACCGGAAATTCTTTACCCACTTGGCGATACCCAAGGTCCAGCATTTCTTCAGGCGACGAACCAACCACCACCCAGTCTTTCTCGGTGTTGTCATTGGCAATGCCTAATAAGCGATCACGAACCGCGCCGCCAACTAAATACTTTTTCATGGTTGTGAAGAAGAATGGATTAAATGCACATATAATACACGAATGGATTTATCTAAATTAACCCCAGAGCAGTTTAAAATCACTCAGCAATGTGGCACCGAAGCGCCGTTTACGGGCGAGTATGTTGATCATTATGAATCCGGCCATTACACCTGTGTTTGCTGTGAACAAGTGCTATTTTCATCGACCACTAAATTTGACTCTGGCACCGGCTGGCCCAGCTTTTACGACATTGCCAAGGCTGATAGCGTGGTATTAATCAAAGACAAAGCGCACGGCATGACTCGCGTGGAAGTCAGGTGCAAAAATTGCGATGCTCATTTGGGTCATGTATTTACCGACGGCCCTGCGCCAACCGGGCAGCGCTATTGCATTAATTCGGCTTCTTTAGGATTTAACAAAAACTAATGCACCTTCATATCTTAGGCATTGCCGGTACTTTTATGGGTTCTCTAGCGCTGATCGCCAAACAACTGGGGCATACGGTTAGCGGCCAAGATCAGGACGTGTATCCGCCGATGAGTACGCAGCTTGACGAGCAAAATATTAATTATACTCATGGCTATCACGCCGCTGATATGCCGAGCGCCGATGTTTTTATTATTGGTAACGCCCTGTCTCGCGGCAACGCCTGCGTTGAACAAATCCTCAGCAAGCAATATACTTATATCTCAGGTGCGCAGTGGTTGAGTGAAAATGCCCTGCGCAATAAATGGGTGCTGGCGGTATCTGGCACCCACGGTAAAACCACCACGGCAAGCATGCTTGCGCATATCTTAGAATATGCAGGTTACAACCCCAGTTTTTTAATTGGCGGCGTGGTTGAAGATTTTGGGGTGTCATCACGCTTGACCGATTCAAACTTTTTTGTGCTTGAAGCGGATGAATACGACACCGCTTTTTTTGATAAGCGTTCAAAATTTGTGCATTATCACCCTAAAACCTTGGTGATTAACAATCTCGAATTTGACCACGCGGATATTTTTGATTCGATTAAAGACATTCAAAAACAATTTCATCACCTGCTTCGCACCGTGCCCAGCGACGGCTTGATTATCCATCCATCCGACAATCAAGCCATTATTGAGGTTCTAGCCCAAGGTCTTTGGTCTGCTGAGCAGGGCTTGAGTGCTCCGGAACTCACAACCACCAATCAGGGAACGCAGTTTAGTGTTGAAGGGCACGTGGTTGATTGGCACCTTCTTGGCGAGCACAATATGCAAAATGCCTTAGGCGCAATTTATGCTGCACACCATGTTGGCTTACCTTTTGACGTCGCTTGCGAAGCCTTAAACACCTTTAAAGGCGTCAAACGCCGGCTAGAAATGAAACACCAAACTGAGCGTATTACTTTGTATGATGACTTTGCACACCATCCCAGCGCCATCAAAACCACGCTTGAAGGTCTGCGCGCCAAAGTAGGCAATGAAAAAATCGTTGCCATTGTTGAGCTAAGATCCAATACCATGAAATCTGGAATTCACCAGCAAAGTCTGGTTGATGCACTTAAAGTTGCTGACCAAATACTCATTCTAAAACCTGAAAATATCAACTGGAATATCAATGCTTTATTTGCAGATGATTGTTTATTTAACTGCGTTGATGACATCGTCTCCCGGCTCGCTCAAATCAATCAAGGCCACTTTGTGGTTATGTCCAATGGCAGCTTTGACAATATTTTTGAAAAACTAATAAACACACTATGAAACCCATTGCAATTGCCCTAACCGGCGCCTCGGGCATGCCGTATGCCATTAGCCTACTTCGAGAATTAATCAAAACTCAAGAGAAAATCTACGTGATGATTTCACAAGCCGCCAGTATCGTCATCGCCATGGAAACGGATTTAGACCTTGGCAGTGACACGAAAGCCATTGAAAAAAATCTGAGTAAATATCTGGGTGCTAAAGACGGCCAAATTGAAGTATTTTCAAAAAATCAGTGGACAGCGCCGGTTGCCTCGGGCTCAAATCCGCCACGCGCTATGGTGGTTTGCCCCTGTACCATGAGCACCTTATCCGCGATTGCCAATGGCCACGGCGACAACCTCATGCACCGCGCCGCCGATGTGGTGATTAAAGAACAAAAGAAACTCATTCTCGTGCCAAGAGAAACCCCTTATTCCGCCATTCATCTTGAGAACATGCTCAAGCTTTCGCGCCTAGGCGTGGTGATTATGGATGCCAATCCAGCGTTTTATCAAAACCCAAAAACCCTTGATGATTTGGTCAATTTTGTGGTGGCTCGAATTCTCGACCACCTGAACGTTGAACACGCCCTATTGCCACCTTGGCAAGGTTAAATACTATTTTTCATAGGTAAGGCCTATGACGAAATCCTTAAAAAGCGATGACGGTTATGGCTAAAAAAGCCAGGAATAATGCGAAGAATTTGTTCAGTTTTTTGCCATCAACGCGGTGCGCTACTTTGGCGCCGAATGGGGCAAACACTACGCTCATGATTACAATACTGATTAGCGCCTGAATGTGGATAAACCCTAGCAGGTTGGCCGTATTTTCGATATGCCAGCCTGCTACAATAAAACCTAACGCACCGGCAATCGCAATGGGCATGCCAACCGCTGCTGAGGTGGCAATGGCGTTTTTAATACTAACGTTGTTATAAGTTAAAAATGGCGTGGTCATGGTGCCACCCCCAATTCCCACAACTGCAGAAACCAAACCAATGATATAGCCTGCTATTTGCCATACCCATTTTTTAAGACTGTCCACGTGTGCCGTACTACTAAGCCCAAAGTATATGATCACAGCCACACTAAATTCAAACAAGGCAAAAAACAGTCGCATAAAATCAAAACTCATCACTTTAGTAAGCATCGCACCACTAAAAGCACCCAATAAAATAGTCGGTGTAAGTTTTTTAAAATTGTGCCAATGAATCGCACCATGCTGATGATGCGCCCAAACACTGGATATCGAGGTAAAAACAATCGCTGCAAGTGCCGTGCCAACAGCTGTGTGCATGAGTACGGTTTGATCCGTACTGCCGGCCAACAAATACAACAAAGCCGGCACCATAATCAGCCCGCCACCAAGCCCTAACAAGCCAGCAAAAAAACCAGAAAAAACGCCGAGCAATAATAATAGAGTTATTTCAACCAATTACTAACCGACCGACTTAATAACTCATTTTGATCATTAAAGAAGTGATCACCTTTAATTTGTTTTTGACTA
>DQNX01000170.1 GCA_015658965.1 Gammaproteobacteria bacterium | reverse complement strand
TTGTGATCGACACCCAAACTTATTCTTCTTTTGATGCTAATGGCGAGCTCATTGTTATCAGTGAAGAAGACGAATTTGCAGATGAGATGGAGGTAGATGCCGCAGAAAAAATCTATTTATCCGATGCGGAAAATACCGTTATTGTTCAAAAAACTCAAGAAATTATTAAGGATTTTGAGGTACAAAACTTTGAAATTTATCTCACCGGTTCGGCGGTGATTGCCGGCACCTTGAAGCAAAGTATGATGGCTGACACAAAGAGCTTCATCATAAAAATGGTGGTGATGATTATTATTGTCTTGGCGCTATTGTTTAGACGTATATCAGGGGTGGCGTTGCCATTAATAGCAGTTACTTTTACCATTGTTACCACCTTGTCATTAATGGCGATAACAGGTACGCCGTTCACCATTGTAACCCAAATCATGCCGTCTTTTTTATTGGCAGTGATTACCGGCGGCGCCATCCATTTGCTGGTTATTTTTTATAAAGAGTTTGCAAAAACGCAAAATACCAAATCCTCATTACGCTACGCCATGGGTCATTCGGGTCTGGCGATTGTCATGACCTCACTCACCACGGCGGCAGGTCTCTGGTCGTTTTCATTTTCAGAATTATCACCCGTAGCAGATTTGGGCGTTTTTGCCAGTAGCGGCGTTTTAATTGGTTTGTTATTTAATTTGGTGTTATTGCCAGCTTTGATTAGCGCTATTAAAATTAAGGTTAAGCCTGTCAAGGAAAATGCTAACGAACACGCTAAGATGGACGTCATGTTGCTGGGTATTAGCCGCATTTCAACCGGCTATCCAAAAACCATTGTCATGATCAGCGGCGTGATGATTGTCATCGCTATTTTCTTTGCTTCACAACTGAGGTTTTCGCACCATCCTTTGGAATGGTTTCCAGAAGATCATGGCTCAAGAGTGGCCACCGAAGTGGTGGATAACAAGCTTAGAGGCTCAATTACTTTGGAAATTATTATTGATACAGGCAAAGAAAATGGCTTGTACGAGCCAGCCATGCTCAACAAGATTCAGTCGGCTACCGATTATCTTAATAGCATTCAAACCCCGACTTTTTTTGTTGGCAAGACGCTGAGTTTGGTTGATGTTTTAAAGGAGACCAATCGAGCGTTAAATGAAAACAGAGCCGACTTTTACACCATTCCACAAAACAAAGATTTGATTGCTCAGGAGTTGTTTTTGTTTGAAAATAGCGGTAGCGACGACCTTGAAGATTTTGTCGACGCCAGTTTTTCAAAGGCCAGAATTACGGTTAAAGTGCCGTATATTGATGCGCTTGAATACAACGGTTTTATATCTCAGATTCAAACGCGACTTGATCAAGAATTCAAGGGGATGGCAACTGTCAGCCTTACTGGTATTAGCGTTTTATTGTCTGTTATCATGGAAAAATCAATTCATTCAAGTGCGGTGAGTTATCTGATTGCATTTGGCTTGATTACGATTATGATGATTGTCTTAATTGGCAATGTGAAAATTGGCTTGATCAGTATGATTCCAAATATTTTGCCAATTTTATTCCTATCAACCATTATGGTTATTTTCGATATGCCGCTGGATATGTTCACCATGTTAATTGGCGCCATTGCTCTAGGTTTGGCAGTGGACGACACCGTGCATTTTATGCATAATTTTAGGCGCTATGAGCTCGAATATAACGACGTTGATAAAGCCGTTAGACTGACATTGTTGGGCACGGGTAGAGCCATTGTGGTGACTTCAATTGTCTTATCAGTCGGATTTTTGGTGCTTTTATTTGCCTCAATGAGCTCGATGTTTAACTTCGGCATACTGACGGCGAGCGCCATTTTTATCGCGCTAGTCGCTGATTTTTTCTTAGTGCCAGCCATCATGAAACTCATCATTCACAATAAAGGAGATCTGTAATGAACAAACTAACCCTATTGGCACTTAGCGCCATGATCAGCGCATCCCAGGCTGCGCTCGCCAATCAGGCCAGAGACATTATGGAAAAAGTCGACGCCAGAGATGATGGCTCCAGTCTTATTTCCACCATGCAAATGACCTTGATTGATAAAAATGGCAAAAAACGCATCAGGCAGATGCTCACGTTTGCCAAAGATATTGATGCCAATACCGAGCATAAAACCATCTTTTTCTTGTCGCCAAGCGATGTTAAAAACACTGCATTCTTAACTTACGATTACAGCGGTGACGATAAAGACGACGATCAATGGATGTATTTACCAGCACTTAAGAAAACCAAACGCATCCCAGCCAGCGACAAAGATTCTGCTTTTATGGGTAGTGATTTCACCTATGCGGATATGACGGACAAGGAGCTCGATGACTACACATTTAAACTGATTAAGGAAAGTAAAATTAAGCGCAAAGATGGCGCTCACTCGGTGTGGGTGATAGAATCTTTACCAGTTAGTCAATTGGTGATTGATGAGACTGGCTATACCAAAAGCATTCTGTATGTCAGAAAAGACAACCATATGCTCACGCGCGCAAAATTTTATCTGAAAAAAGCCAGCCGTTTAAAATACATGGACGTACGTAAACTACAGAAAATTGACAATATTTGGGTAGCCATGCAAACCACCATGACCACCAAACAAGGAAAAAATACATTACACAAAACCATTTTAAGTAATTCTGATGTTGAGATGAACCCAACCATTGATGATGCCATGTTTAGCATTCGTACGATTGAAAAAGGCCTTTAAATGACAAAATATTGGTTTAGCGCTGTTGCGCTGGTTTTGTCATTATCTGTTGGCGCAGAAGATGGATTTGACGAAGGCTTTGATGATGAAGAGATTGACATTGTTATTGCGCCGCCAGAAAATTCCAAAGGCGAGCTTTATGGTTCAATCGAGCTTGAGACTCATTACAATGTTAGTAATGAAAAAGACTTGTCATCTTTAAAAACGTTGGTCGATATTCTGGGTGATTACAAATTTAACAATGGCGCTAAATTGTCCGGCAACCTAAAAGGCTACCATGATATTGTCTATGAGCTTGAAAATCGAGCCGTTCCAGATGGCTATGAATCTGAAATTGATTTAAACGAGCTGAATCTTGAGCTCGAAATTTCCCCAAATTTAGACCTTAAGATAGGCAGGCAAGTGGTGGTTTGGGGTAAATCTGATTCCATCCGAATAACAGACATTCTGAACCCGTTAGACAACCGCATCCCCGGATTGGTCGATATTAAAAACCTGCGCCTAGGTAGGATGATGAGTAAGTTGGATTATTATGTGGATGATCTAAATCTTTCAATTATTGTCCTTCATGAAAATCGCTTTAGTAAAAATCCTAGAAAGGATTCAGATTTTAGTAGTCTGACTATTGGTGCAAATGATCTTGTAATTATTCAACCCACTGACTCTTTGGACAACACTTCTTTAGCATTCAGTTTAACCGGCGCCTTTAAAGGCTATGATTTAGGCTTTTATTTTGCCGACATTTATATCGACAAGCCTTATTTAAAAAATAACATTTTGCATTATGACAATAAATCTAAGATGCTGGGTTTTGCTTACAATCAAGTGATAGACAGTTTTTTGTTAAAAACTGAAATCGCACATTTTGACAACATCAACTACAACAATGTCAGTACCAATAAAGCACGAACTGATTTGTTATTAGGCGTTGAATACAGTGGCATTAATGATGGCTCGATTGGCTATGAAATCGTCCGTCGAACAATTCATAATTACGAAGATCTGATCAAGGTTAAGTCAAATGGCTACAAACCCAAAAATGAATACCAACAAGTATTGCGCTTTAGTCAATCTTATTTAAATCAAACGCTGGATTTTAGCTCGGTTTTAAGCCTATTTGGCAGTGCCGGTCAAGATGGCGGCTCCGCTCGAGTCGAACTTGATTACGCAATTGATGATCAAATCTCAATGAGTATCGGCGCGATTGATTATTTATCGGGCAACAATGCCACCATCGACAGCTACAAAGACAACGACCGAATATTTGCCAAACTAAACTACGCCTTCTAATTGATTAATTTAATCTCCTTTTAGATGGTATTTAATCCTAATTCAGGGGCTCATTATTCAAACAGATCTCTTTGTTTGTTAAACGCCAAACGCGTTCTAACAGCAATAGACGAGCTGCGCTTTAGCATTTCTTTTGAATGCGCATACGCACTGGTATCCATCTGGCCAAGCTCAGACCAGCAATATTGCCTGTCATTGCCCCTAACATTAATTATGCGAGTAAATTCTTCTTTCAACCGGTCTTTCTGAATCGCCATGTGCAGGAAAAGCCATCATATCTTCTTCAAAATCACGAATCACACGATCGGTTATTTTTTTAAATTGCATACTTGCTTTTTCAATGTCAATTTTGTCATCATTATGAAACGCCATGGCATCTACAAGCTTGCTGAATGACGCTCTAATTTCTCTATCAGTATTCATTACTTCTACCACTGCATGGCCCTTAGATCTTCTAATCATTTTCGTTCTCCTATTTTGTTATTTGTTTGTTTGTTTTAGTGTTTTGTTTCGCCATCCGGTTTCACAAACTCACATTGCTCAATAGCCCGCTTTAACCGCTTCAATACATCCATCTTATTAAGCGTCTCATACGCTTCAGCATTAGTCTTTGCGGGGATTGACAGCACCACATCCAAGGTCACACCAATGTCTTTAATTTGATTCATAAAAGTCTCCTAAAGTTTAATAAAAATGCTCTAAAACTCAGAGAATAAAAGCCCCTTGATGATTTACAAAACAACGATAAATTTAGAAAAAATAGGCTTTAAATTCGGACTGAATTTGCATCAATTGTAGCGTAAATTAAATGAAAATTTAATGAAGATTAAATGTTTTTTTTGATGTTTT
>DQNX01000171.1 GCA_015658965.1 Gammaproteobacteria bacterium | reverse complement strand
CCAGTCAAAATACCTCCCGCACCTTTGGCAATTTTATCGTCAGCAGCTTGCGCTTGCTTCATAGCCAGCTCATCAGTGACTGTAATAAAGGCATTGAGATCTGATGCGTTAATACGATCAAGATAATGTTGTGTTAGCTCAACTGAAGAAAACTCGCCTGAGCTTAAGCCTTGCGATAATTGTGCAATGGTCTTAGTATGGACACTCATATCACTCAATCACCGTTGGTACTAAATAATGTTTTTTAGCTATTTGTGGTGCAATAGCCTGAAAGGACTCTGATTGATCTTCTTCATTAACTATATCTTCACGTAAACGTTGCGTCATGTGAAGGGGGTGGGCCATCGGTGTAATTCCGTCGGTGTTAATCTGTGCTAATTGCTCAGCTAAACTAAGAATAGAATTTAAATCTTTGGTATTGCTTTTGAGCGCTTCTTCGCTTAAAGATAAACGTGCTAGATAAGCAATTTGACCAACTTGCTCCTCACTTAAAGACATACTAGAACGGGAACGGCATTTTGTTAATGACACTCATTGGCTTAGAGAATGAGGCGCGCATAATAGACAAATCACGTTGCATCCACTGCATTGAATCCTGCATGGTTGTCATGTTTTTGTTCATTTCTTCCATGTTGATTAACATCGGCTCTAAAGCATCCATCTTAGAGCTTACTTGAGTTAAATCATTAGAAATAGAATCTAGATTATCTAATTTTGAGGCGATCACAGTCATATTTTTATTCACTTGATCAAAGTTCTTTTGCATATGGGCAACTGAATTCGTCATTTGCGATACACTGTTAGACATTTTTTCAATACTACCCACCATTGAAGTCATGTTGCCGCCCATATTAGGGTCCATTGAATTCGCTAAACGCGTCATGTCAGTTGTAATTGAATAAATAACGACAAAGAATCCTAAGATAATCGCACTAAAGACAGTCAGAGCAGGTAAAAAGAAACGCTCAAATTTAGAGTTGGTATTTTGTTCAACGCCTTCAAGCATTTTTTCTAAATCACTAATACTTGAAGTGATCATCACTTCATCGTCATCAACTTTTTTTGAATTTTTATTGGTATCTGTCATATTATCCTATTGGCAAAAATCATTGACTACTTGATTCAAAAGCGGCTGCTGATAGTCGTCACAAATAAACGCATCACCCAATTCTTTTAACAAAATCAAACGAATATTACCATCAATCACCTTCTTATCAACTGACATTGCTGCCATGAAATCAGAAGCCGTAATTTTACCGCTAATAGAGATTGGTAAATTAGATTTTTCTAATAAATCTTGAGTCTGAACAACCGCATCAACTGACACGTAACCTTCAAGCTGTGAAAGTTTTACTGCCATTAGCATGCCGACAGATATTGCCTCACCATGAAGATAATTACCATAACCCAACGTATTTTCAATTGCATGGCCAAAAGTGTGGCCCAGGTTTAACAATGCGCGCTTGCCTGCTTCTAACTCATCTTGCGCTACAATATCAGCCTTATCTTCACAAGATTGATACACCGCCTCAATGATTATGGTTTTATCTCTAGCCATCAAGCTTTCGATGTTATTTTGCAAATAATGCAAGAAATCAACATTACCTAATAAACCATATTTAATCACTTCAGCCATACCGGCTGAATATTCACGATCTTCCAGTGTGTCTAATGTATCAACATCAATCACCACGCATTTTGGCTGGTGAAAAGCGCCAATCATATTTTTACCCAACACATGATTGACGCCGGTTTTACCACCCACACTTGAATCCACTTGAGAAAGTAAGGTAGTAGGGATTTGAATAAAGTTTACACCACGCTGATAACTTGCTGCAGCAAAGCCAGTCATGTCACCTACGACGCCACCACCCAAAGCAATGAGTGTGCAAGAGCGGTCAAAACGCGCCTCTAATAAAGCGCTAAAAATTAAGTTAACCGTATCCAAAGTTTTGTACTGTTCGCCATCAGGCAAAATAACGGTTGAAATTTGATAATCAGCCAGTAGGGATTTAACTTGGGCTAAATAAAGTGGTGCGACGGTCGTGTTAGTGACAATCATTATCTGCTTGCCACTAATGTGCTCGGTTAAAAGCTCAGACTGAGACAGCAAACCTTGCCCAATATAAATTGGATAAGACTTTTCGCCTAAATCAAGGTTGAGTTGCCTCATTAGGCAAACGCCCTTTGCTCACCGTCACCAGCAATATTTTCAACACAACGACCACAGAGTTCAGGGTGTTCGTCATGGCTAGCAACATCGGATCGATGATGCCAACAACGCACACATTTCTCATGTTCGCTTTTTGAAACTCTAATCATCACCCCATCTCCCGCCTCAATACAGTCATCGGTTTGTTCACTGATAGGATGAATTCTAGCATAAGAAGTAATAAACACAAAACGTAACTCGTCGCCCAATTTGGATAATGATTGGTAAATTTCATCCGAACAATAAACATCGATTTCGGCATCTAATGAAGAGCCAATGACTTTATCACTGCGCATGCCTTCCATTTGCTTGCGAATGGCTGGGTTGATTTGACGCGCAGTTTCGATTGAATCATTTTCATAACCCGAAGTTAAGCCTTGATACCAATCTTGTAAGAAAATACTTTCATTATTTTCTTCTTCTAGCGTTTGCCAGACCTCCTCTGCGGTAAATGACAGTACTGGCGCTAACCAGCGCACCATTGCTTGGGCGATGTGATAAAGTGCACTTTGTGCGCTACGTCTTGCCAGTGAATCTTCACCCGTGGTGTATTGACGATCTTTAATAACGTCTAGGTAGAACCCACCCAAATCATTGGTACAGAAATTCAAAATTAATTGCATCACATGGTGGAAATTGTATTCATCATAACCTTGCAAAATTTGCACTTGCAAATCAGCTGTTTTGGATACGATCCACTTGTCTAAATCCAGCATATCTTCATGATTCACCAAGTGCTGCTTGGCATCAAAGCCTTGCATATTTGCCAACATGAAGCGAATGGTGTTACGAATGCGACGATACGAATCAGCTGAACGCTTTAAGATTTCATCCGACACGGTCATCTCGCCGGTGTAATCTGTACTGGCAATCCAGAGACGCAGGATGTCGGCACCCAAATTATTAATGACTTTTTGTGGCGACATTACATTGCCCACCGACTTACTCATTTTTTTACCGTCTTTATCAACGGTAAAGCCATGGGTTAATACTTGTTTATAAGGTGCTTTTCCGGTGATGGCACAAGATGAAATCAGTGAAGATTGGAACCAACCACGATGCTGGTCGGAGCCCTCTAAATACAAATCTGCCACATCAGACAAGCCTTCTCTGGCCTTTAATACGGCATAATGAGAAACACCTGAATCAAACCACACATCAAGCGTGTCAGTGGTTTTTTCATAATCATTGGCTTCATCACCTAAGAAATCTGTAATGTCAGATTCAAACCAAGCTTCAATACCACCTTGCTCAATCTTAGCTGAAATGGTTGCAAAAAGCGCTTTGGTGTTAGGGTGCAACTCGCCCGTTTGCTTGTGTACAAATAACGTAATTGGTACGCCCCAAAAACGCTGACGAGAAATACACCAATCTGGGCGATTACCCACCATCAATTCAATACGTTTTTTACCCCAATCTGGAATCCACTCAACTTTTGGAATTTCAATATTAACGTTATCTCTTAAGCCATTTTTCTGCATAGAAATAAACCACTGTGGCGTTGCTCTAAAAATAACTGGAGCTTTGTGGCGCCAACAATGCGGGTATGAGTGCTCTAACGGCTCATATTTCACTAGTGTATTGGCATTCTCAAGGATTTCAATAACGCTGGCATTTGCCTTAAAAATAAACTGCCCACCTAAGAGTTTAGTATCTTCAAAAAACACACCACGCCCATCAACAGGACAATCAACCGGTAAATTGTACTTCAAACCAACGGCGTAGTCTTCTTGACCATGCGCAGGCGCTGTATGTACCGCGCCCGTACCGGCTTCAGTGGTGACGTGATCACCTAAAATCACAGGCACTTGTTTGTCATAAAACGGGTGTTGGACTTTAAGCCCTTCAATTTCACTACCTGAAAAAGTTTTCTCCCCAATAGTGGCGCCTTCAATACCATAACGTGAGATTGCATTTTCAGCTAAAGCTTGTGCTAAACAATAATACTCATCACCCACATCAACTAAGACATAGTCTAAATCAGGATGTAGCGCTACTGCTTCATT
>DQNX01000022.1 GCA_015658965.1 Gammaproteobacteria bacterium | reverse complement strand
GCATGAAGATGTTGAGTTTATGGGTACCATTCGTCGTGGCGAGCATGTGACTGTTTTATTTAAGCAAAAACACAAAAAGAAGGAAGGTGAATGGCTAGGACGTTTGGTGCTTGGTTATGAAGCTGATGACATTAAAATCTTTGGTGCGACTATTTTTTAATTGATGATGAGTAATATGATTATTGAAGATGGTAAGTTTATTGAGCTCACTTACAAAGTGGTTGATAAGAAAACCAGTGAAATATTGTCCGCAGTTGAATTTCCATTAGGATATATTCAAGGCATCAGTGAAATCTTATCACCAGAGGTGACTGCCGGGTTAGTTGGGCAGGTTCAGGGTGATATTGTTGAGATACCAGTTGATATAGACTTAATATACGGCCCTCGTGACGAATCTTTAGTGACAACCATGCCACTTGATGGTTTGGATGATGATTTAAGAAAAATCGGCACCATGATTCCAATGGAGAATGATAAAGGTGAGCGTATCAATTTTACGGTGATTAGCATTAACGAAAATTCAGTCACCTTAGATGGTAACAATCCGCTTTGCGGTCGCGATGTGATTTTTGTCCTTAAGGTGGTTACAGTACGTGAACCAACAAATGAGGAAGCCAGACTCGGTGGCCCTATTGACGATGTTCTTCCTGAATTTAAAAACGCAAAATCAATACATTAAATATTATGGACTTTACACAAACAGAACTAGAAGTTATTCAAAAACATGTTGATAATCGCTGGAGAGAAAAAGATCATGGCGTGCATTTGGCTGATATCGAGGTAGATGGCAAGGAACGTCCTGCCGCTGTTTGGGAGCACAAGCACTACACTTTTATCATTCTTAAAATAGGTGTTCTCACCTACAAAAATTTGTTTTACTTCTTAAGGAAGGATCGTTTTGACGCCGGTATTGATGAATTCAATGATCTTGATGAGTGTGTTGATTCCCTGATGAAGTGTCAAGCAGATTTTTCACTTTCTAAAAGTACCAAAAATTTAAAACCTAAAGAAGATAAATAGTTTTTAGCTTTATTGATTAAAAAGGCGTGCAATGGCACGCCTTTTTAATGCCATTGCTTTGGCGCAATCCCTTATAATTTCGATAGTTTTTATTATTTTTATCGGGGAGAGTGTAAATGATGATATCAATTCTGGGTAATCTGGGCTAGATCTAAGCATTATTTTTTTGTTATTTTCTGTGTTTCTATTGTTTTTGGTACAGTCGCACTCAAGACTGATTTTTGCCCATTAGGGTAGGGGAACTCGCAAACGAAGTGTCAGATTGTAGTGACAATCCTCAATATGACATGGGCACTCAATCGTATACTTTTATTCGTCCAATGGACGATTTACTCTAAATCGCCTCTAGCCCTGATTGGCACATCCTCACTTTTGGTTTGGTGGCATTCTTAGGCGTGGGCACAGGCTCTGTATTAATTTCTATTCTAAGCAAGCGTTTTAAAATTGTTCGGTTTGACTCTATTAGTGAGGCATTAGGTTATGCTGTCGGCGGGGTGATGGTTGGTATTGGTGGCATTCTTGGTATGGGCTGTACTTTGGGCCAAGGCATTGCCGGCACCTCTACTCTGTCATTAGGTTCATTTTTAGATATTTTTGTGTGCGTGTATATAGGCATCCGTATGCAAAATAAATTTATGCACGATCATGCGGTGCCTAGAGCAGAGTAGTTATTTACTTTAGACGTAAAAAAGGCGTGCAATAGCACGCCTTTTTATTATCTTTTATTAACTACCCCAGTAAAGGAGTGCCTAATAAAGGAATAATCATGATTGCAACGATGTTGATAATCTTGATTAATGGGTTGATCGCAGGACCTGCCGTATCTTTATACGGGTCACCGACAGTGTCACCAGTCACAGCAGCTTTGTGTGTGTCTGATCCTTTTCCATAGCCTTCACCCAGTTGACCGTCTTCGATGTACTTCTTAGCGTTATCCCATGCACCACCACCGGTAGTCATTGAGATAGCAACAAAGATACCGGTTGCAATTGATCCAATTAATAAGCCACCTAATGCCTCAGCACCGAGTATCAAACCAACGGCGACTGGGAATAGAATTGGCAACATAGAAGGGACAATCATTTCTCTGATGGCCGATTTGGTTAGCATGTCAACCGCTTTAGAATAGTCAGGCTTTTGTGTGTAATCCATAATGCCTGGCATCTCTCTAAACTGCCTACGTACTTCTTCAACAATGTCGCCTGCTGCGCGACCTACGGCTTCCATTGCCATTGCACCAAATAAGTAAGGCACTAAGCCACCTAAGAATAAGCCAATGATAACCATATGGTTTGACAAGTCAAAGTTGATTGGATCGAAACCAGTCCTAGTATTTAGTTCATTTGTAAAGTCAGCAAACAATACTAACGCTGCAAGACCTGCAGAACCAATTGCATAGCCTTTAGTTACCGCTTTAGTTGTGTTACCTACCGCATCTAATGGATCAGTAATGTTACGAATTTCTTCAGGAAGGTCTGCCATTTCAGCAATACCACCCGCGTTATCAGTAATAGGACCATAAGCGTCCAGTGCAACAATAACACCAGTCATAGACAACATGGCAGTTGCCGCAATAGCGATACCGTATAAGCCACCTAGTGCATGTGCACCCCAAATACTAGCACAAACGGCTAATACTGGTAATGCTGTAGATTTCATACTTAAGCCGAGACCCGCAATAACGTTAGTGCCATCACCTGTTTTAGAGGCTTCTGCAATATGTTGTACTGGTTTGTGTTCAGTTGAAGTGTAGTATTCAGTAACCACAACCATCCACGCAGTCAGTGCCAAACCAATCAGTGAAGCGTAGAATAAATTCATGTTCATACCCATGTCTATTGTCACAAAGTAGAATGCAATTGCAGCTAAAACTGCAGAAACGATTAAGCCTTTGTAAAGCGCACCCATGATAGAACCACCATCAGATACTTTAACGAAGAAAGTGCCGATAATTGAAGCGATGATAGATACTGCCCCTAGTGCTAATGGATAAAGAATCGCATCGTTACCCAGGCCTAGTACACCAGCTAACATCATTGTTGCAACGATGGTTACTGCGTAAGTCTCAAATAAGTCAGCTGCCATACCTGCACAGTCACCAACGTTGTCACCAACGTTGTCAGCAATTACTGCAGGATTGCGCGGATCATCTTCTGGAATGCCTGCTTCAACTTTACCAACAATATCAGCACCAACATCAGCACCCTTAGTAAAGATGCCGCCGCCTAAACGTGCAAAGATTGAAATCAATGAACCACCAAAAGCTAAGCCAATCAGTGCATGTAACGCTTCTTTTTGTGGAACTTCAAAAGCAGTCAAGCCCATGTAGAATCCAGAAACACCTAACAATGCCAGGCCAACTACCAACATACCAGTAATAGCACCACCTTTAAAGGCCACCTGGAAAGCAGCATTCATGCCATTTTTTGCTGCCTCTGCTGTACGACAGTTAGATTTAACCGATACGTTCATACCGATATAACCCGTTAAACCTGATAACACAGCGCCAATAAAGAAG
>DQNX01000133.1 GCA_015658965.1 Gammaproteobacteria bacterium | reverse complement strand
ATTTGCTCAGCCTTGAGCTGTAAAAAATTCTCAATAATGCCGTTATGCACCACGCTGACTGTGCCATTACAAATGTGTGGATGGGCATTGCGACTTGAGGGTTCGCCATGGGTGGCCCAGCGCGTATGGGCGATGCCAATGGCACCAGTGATTGGGGTTTGGCTATCCTTGATGTGTTTTTCAAGATTAACAACCTTACCTACGGCGCGTGCACGACTGAGCTTATTATCTGAGGATAAAACCACCACACCAGCAGAATCATAGCCGCGATATTCTAGACGCTTAAGTCCATCAACCAAAACAGGGGTGATGTTGTTGTTACAAATTCCGCCGACGATTCCGCACATGTTTACTCAATGTTTAATGTTTAATTTTTAATAATTATAGCGAGCTAACAAGTGTGGGTTAAGTTAGATTGCAATAACTTCTTGCTTATCGAGGGTTATGACTTGTTGCTGGCCGATAAGCTTGAGTAAGACAATTATCCGGTCGCTGGCACTGTAGTTTTGAAAGACAACCTTTTGACCTTTGAAAACGCCAGATTTAACTTCTAAATAATCGCCTTGATGGTGCGAGCAAATATTGATCATTTTTTCAATGGTTTGCTGCTGCTGTATTTTGATCAAATTAATAATTTGGCTTGACACTTTGGCAAAGCTTAAGCCAAAACGCACAAAATTACCCACGCCTTTGGTGGAGCGAATTGGTGTCCAATTTTGAATTTTGTCATCCAGTTGAATGAATAAATAGCCTGGAAACAGGGCGGTGGTTTTGTTGTCAATCACAGCTTTGGGAAAAAACACTTCAAAGCCTTGATTACTCAGATTTTGCGTGGCAATTGATTATTGCCTGGGCTTGGTTTTGATTAAGTAATAGTTTTTCATTGAAGCTTAGTTTAACCCATAAATCGTTTTTTTTTTGCTTTTTAAAAAGAAATGACGGCAATCTAACTAATCGCGGATAATATCTTTTATGAAAATTGATCTGCACAACCATTCTTATTATTCCGACGGGGTTTTGTCGCCTACTGAAGTGGTTAATTTGGCCAAGCAGGAAGGTTGTGATATTTTTTCACTAACGGATCATGACACCACTGATGGACTGCTTGAAGCGCAAAAACAAGCAGATGAAGTAGGCTTGAAGCTTGTTCACGGTGTGGAAATATCAGCCATGTGGAGCAATATGACCATTCATATTTTGGGTTTGAATGTGGACATTAATAATCCAATATTTCAAGCTGGACTTAAACAGCATCAAGATTTTCGCCAACTTCGCGCCGAAAAAATGGCCAGAGGTTTAGGCGGTGCGGGTGTATTTTCTGCGCTTGAAAAAGTAAAAGTAGTGGCCAAAAAAGGCATGATTACGCGCACGCATTTTGCCCAAATGTTAATTCAAGAGGGTGTGTGCAAGGATATGCGTAGCGTGTTTAAGCGTTTTTTAACCGGCAAGAAGCCTGGCGGTGTGGGCGGACAATGGGCGCAATTTGATGAGGTGATTGGGTGGATACATGCTGCAGGCGGCAAAGCAGTGCTGGCGCACCCGCTACGCTACCGCATGACCAACACCAAAATTAAGCGATTACTAAGCCATTTGTCAGGTGCAGGTTTAGACGGCGTTGAAGTGGTCACAGGATCGAGTAGTAAAGATGAAATTACACTGGTGAGTCAGTGGGCAACGCAGTTTGATTTATTGGTATCAAGTGGCTCTGATTATCACGGCTGGCCCAATCAAAGAACGCGTATCGGGCGCCTGCACGATATGCCTAATGTTAATCAAACCGTATGGAAGGATTGGTAATGGCTAAATTAGTATCAATTCACCCTCAAAATCCACAGCAGCGTTTAGTACAACAAGTGGTGGATGAGATTAAAGCGGGCGGGGTCATTGCTTATCCAACAGATTCGGGTTATGCCTTGGGTACGGCGTTGGGTAATAAAAAGGGGCTTGAGAGAATTCGCCAGATTCGCCAGCTTTCCAAGCGCCATGATTTTACCTTGATGATGCGAGATTTAGCCCATATTGGCGAATATGCCAAGCTTGATAATAACGCCTTTCGGCTATTGAAAAAGGTTCTACCTGGTGCCTATACTTTTATTTTAGAAGGGTCGCGCGATATTCCTAAGCGTTTATTACACGAGAAGAAAAAAACCATTGGCTTGCGAATTTCTGATCATGGTGTGGTTCAGGCTTTGCTGAGCGCATTGGATGAGCCGATGATGAGCGTTTCGCTGATTATAGCAGGCCATGATTTTTACGATATTGATGATGTGCGTGACGCTGTTGATAATCAAGTGGATTTAATTATTGACGATGGCTATTGCCCACCCGCTCCAACCACGGTGGTTGATTTATCTTCTGGCAGCGTGCAAATTATTCGCCACGGCGCAGGCGATACTTCGTTGTTAGAATAGCAACTTGCCTATCGAGGCCTTTGCATACATATGAATAATTATTAAAATGCCTAGGTTAATAAAATCTGTCACTTTATTTATAGCCCCTTGCAGGGTGCCAATCATCCCTATTTATGCAAAGGTCTCTATATAATTAAGCTTTTTTTATACAAAGCTTTATTACGCGCATGAAAACGGCACAAATCAGACAAAAATTCTTAGATTTTTACGCCTCAAAAGGTCATACCATTGAGCCGAGTTCGTCTTTGGTTCCACATAATGACAAAACTTTATTGTTTGTGAATGCCGGCATGGTGCCATTTAAGGATGTTTTTAGTGGTCTTGAAAAGCGCCCTTATAAGCGCGCTGTTTCATGTCAACGCTGTGTGCGCGCCGGCGGCAAACACAATGATTTGGAAAATGTGGGCTATACCGCGCGTCATCATACGTTTTTTGAAATGCTGGGTAATTTCTCATTTGGTGATTATTTCAAGCGTGAGGCGATTCAATATGCTTGGGAGTTTTTAACCGTTGAGCTTGGCCTGCCAAAAGAAAAACTTTGGATTAGTGTGTTTGAAGAGGACGATGAGGCGGAGGATATTTGGGTCAATGAAATTGGTTTTCCTAAAAATCGTATTTCTCGTTGTGGCGCCAAAGATAATTTTTGGCAAATGGGCGATACTGGTCCGTGCGGCCCTTCGAGTGAGATATTTTATGATCATGGCGAAGACATTGCTGGCGGCCCTCCGGGCCATGCTGATGAAGATGGCGACCGCTATATTGAAATTTGGAATTTGGTGTTCACCCAATACGACAAACAAGAAGATGGCTATCTCAAACCACTTGCTGCCCCTTGTGTTGATACCGGTATGGGGCTTGAACGCTTAGCAGCCGTATTGCAGCACGAAAATAACAACTACGATACTGACGGATTTGCAAGCTTAATTAAAGCTGTGGTCGATTTAACCCCTAAAGCTAATGGTGTTAAAACGGATAACGCCTCGGTACGCGTGATTGCGGATCATATTCGTTCAACGGCATTTATGATTGTCGATGGTGTTATTCCATCGAATGAAGGCCGTGGTTATGTATTGCGCCGTATCATTCGCCGCGCCATTCGCCACGGCCATAAGATTGGCATTGAAAAAGTTTTCTTTTATCGTTTGGCGCCCGTGTTGGCGTTAGAGTTTAAAGCGGTTTATCCCGAGCTAAAACTGGCTTTGGCGAACGTTGAAAAAGTATTAAAAAAAGAAGAGCAACGTTTTGCGCAAACGCTAGACCAAGGCATGGGTATTTTAGAAGCAGCCATTAGTGATTTAAAAGGCCATGAGATTGATGGTGAAACCGTATTTAAGCTTTACGATACTTACGGCTTCCCAGTTGATTTAACCGCCGATGTGGCACGTGAGCGTGATCTGAGCATTGATCTACCAGGGTTTGAAGCAGCCATGACCAAGCAGCGCGATAGAGCGCGTATGGCGGGTGATTTTAAAACCACACAAAAAGGCGTTGATATCAGCGAAGAGACGCAGTTTTTAGGCTATGAGCAATTAGAAAGTAGCGCATCTGTTCAAGCACTGATTAAAGCAGGCGAGTTGGTTGAGTCAATTGAGGCGGGTGATCAGGCGATTATCGTCTTAACGCAATCCAGTTTTTATGGCGAATCTGGCGGTCAGGTTGGCGATCGTGGCACGCTTGAAAATAAACAAGCGATGTTTGACGTGGCTAATACATTGAAGCAAAAAACCGGTGCCTTTGAGCATCATGGCGAGCTTACAAGTGGCACACTCAAAGTTGGCGATGTGTTGGACGGCAAAGTAGATGTGCGTCGGCGCAAGTGTATTGCGCGCAATCACTCGGCCACGCATCTTTTGCACGCCGCACTGCGCAGCGTTTTGGGCGAAACGGTTACGCAAAAAGGCTCATTGGTCGATAGTGACAAATTGCGCTTTGATTTTTCACACGACGAAATCATTGCCAAAGTTGATTTGGATAAAATTGAAGCCATGGTTAATCGACGGATTTTAGGCAATTCTATTGTACATACCGATGTTACCGATATTAAAACCGCCAAAAAGAAAGGTGCAATGGCACTTTTTGGTGAAAAATATGGCGACAGTGTGCGCGTCTTAAGCATGGGTAAAAATGATTTTTCTGTTGAACTTTGCGGCGGCACGCACGTTAATCTTTTGGGTGATATTGGTTTATTTAGAATAACCTCGGAAGGTGGAATAGCTGCTGGCGTACGCCGTATTGAGGCATTAACAGGCTATGATGCCTATCAGTTTGACAAACAAACGCAAGATAGCTTAAGCGCTATTTCGCAGATGACCAAAACTAATAACGCACAAGTGGTTGAAAAAGTAGCGCAATTAATCAAACAACAAAAACAACTTGAAAAACAAATTGCAACCTTTCAAAAGCAGTTGGCCAGCAATCAGGGCGATGACTTGGTTGGGCAGGCGCAGGACGTGAATGGGATTAAACTACTCTCAACCGTCGTTAAGGGTGTAGGCGGTAAAGATCTACGCGACATTGCTGATAAGCTCAAAGATAAACTAGGCTCAGCTGTGGTGGTATTAGCGGTGGTTAGTGGCGACAAGATATCTTTAGTAGCGGGTGTGACTAAAGATTTAACCAAGCAATATCAGGCTGGAAAAATTCTTAACCATGTTGCTCAACAAGTGGGTGGAAAAGGCGGCGGTCGCCCAGATATGGCGCAAGGTGGCGGCACAGATCCGTCAAAGTTGGCTGGGGCGCTTGCTTCGGTAAAAGATTTATTATAATTATTAATCTTGGTTAGACAATAAAAAACCCTCTTTCGAGGGTTTTTTTAAATAACAATGTTTACAAGTATTTTTCTTTTTCACAAGGCGAATCTGCAAAAACATGATGGAGCATAGTGAAAACTATGTGACTGAATGTTTTTGCAGATTCAACACAGTGAAAATGGAAAAGACGCAGTAAAGGTTAGACGCAACCGGTTGGTTGTGGCATGCCACCATACTTAGTGATTGGCTTCATTGGGCCGGTTAGCCACTCTTTAAAAAGAATTTTTTTGTCAATGCCGACTACTTTTGCAAAGGTTCTAATGGGTGGTACTGAAGAGTTTTCAGAAAAATATTCTCTGGCTACCATGATCTGAGTGACCATACTTTCAGTCAGCTCTATGTCGTCTTCTTTTGCCATTTCGTGCATGATTTCTTCGGTCCAAATTGTTGGATCAACTAAGTAGCCGTTACCTGTTCTTTCTAATGCCATTTTTCATACCTTGTGTAATTTGATGTTGGACTTATTATAGAGCTTTACCTTAATTATTTACTTGGTTTTTATAGGGGAATAGTGTTCATCCCTAGCCGGTATAATTAAGCAGCTATGGATTGGATGCAATTGACATTAGAAACACATAAAGACCAAGCAGATTTCGTTAGTGAAATTTTGATGGGGCTGGACAGCATATCGATAACTTTTAGTGATACGCACGATGATGAGATTTTTGAGCCACCAGTTGGTGAAACACCGCTATGGCCCGATACAACGATCAAAGCTTTATTTGATGTGGACATTGATCAGTCACATGTGCAAGCGATGCTTCTACAATTATGCAGTATTGATAAATCATCCTTTGAGTTATTGAAAGATCGTGTTTGGGAGGATGAATGCAAAAAAGATTTTCATGCTATGCGATTTGGAGAGCGACTTTGGATTTGCCCATCGTGGGAAACTGCTTCAAAACTACCAGAGAATGCCGTGGTGATTGACATGGACCCCGGCTTGGCATTTGGCACAGGTACGCATCAAACGACAGATCTCTGTTTGCAATATCTTGATGAAAACCCGCCGATCAAGCAAACGGTGATTGATTATGGTTCAGGCACTGGCGTGCTGGCAATAGCGGCCGTTAAGCTCGGCGCTACCAGTGCAATTGCCGTAGACAACGATCCGCAGGCGGTGTTAGCAACCATTGATAATGTTAAGACCAACCACGTCGATAAACAGATTGCCGTTTTACATAGTGATGAACAGGGTAAATTGGACAAAGTAGATTTGTTAATTGCCAATATTTTAGCCAAACCGTTGATTGAGCTTTGTCAAAATTTTTCAGATTTGGTGAAGTGTGGCGGTAAAATAACGCTTTCAGGAATTTTACAAGAACAACTCGACAGGATATTAGAGGCTTATGCTGAGTATTTTGTTGATTTAACAGTCACACAAAAAGACCGGTGGTGTCGAGTTGATGGAATCAGGAAATAAATAATGAGTAAGCAAATTAAAGCAGTATCGTTAATATCGGGTGGACTGGATTCACTTTTAAGCACTAAGTTGATGATTGATCAAGGTGTGCATGTAGAAGGTATTAATTTTTTTACCGGTTTTTGTGTGGAAGGGCATACCCATGCGATTCGTAAGCAAAAGAGCGATAAGCCAAAGCGTAATAACGCTTTGTGGGTAGCTGAGCAACTGGGCATTAAGTTGCATATTATTGATGTGATTGAAGAATATCGAGATGTTTTGCTAAACCCCAAACACGGTTATGGAAAAAATATGAACCCTTGTTTAGACTGCAAAGGTTTTATGGTGAAAAAAGCCAAACAGTGGATGGAGGAGAATGACTTTGATTTTATTATTACCGGCGAGGTAATGGGTCAGCGCCCGATGTCGCAACGTAAAGAAACCATGCCAATTGTGCAAGCCGAGTCTGGCGCAGGTGATTTGTTATTACGTCCGTTGTGTGCCAAGCATTTACCGCCGACTAAGGCTGAGATTGAAGGTTGGGTAGATCGTGAACAGTTGTTAGATTTTTCAGGGCGCAACCGTAAACCACAAATGGCACTCGCCAAAGAATATGGTTTTGAGGATTATGCAACCCCTGCAGGCGGCTGTTGTTTTTTAACCGATAAGAAATATTCGGATAAATTGGTGGATATGTGGGAGTCTCGTGGCAGTCGTGATTATCAGCTCGATGATTTAATGATGCTTAAAGTCGGTCGCCATATTCGCCCTAATAAACGCTTTAAAATGATTGTTGCCAGAGAAGAGGGCGAGGTTAAGTTTTTGGAAGGCTATAGAAATCAATACGCCAACCTTTATCCGACCAGTTGTAATGGCCCAATCGCACTGATCGATGGTGAGCCAAATCAAGAAGACCTTAAGATTGCCGCGCAAGTTTTGGCGCGCTATTCTCAGGGGCGAGAGCAAGAAAGCGTTGATGTGGAAGTAAAACTAACCGTTGGCGTGGCGCAGCAGTTTAGTGTGAAACCCATGGGCGTTGATGAAATTCCTAAAGGCTGGTTTGTTTAACCACCACCAACCGCTTTAATAATTTCAATTTTATCCCCTGCATTCAAGTTAAATTCACTGTGTTTGGATTTGGGAATGATGGCTTCATTGACTTCTAGCGCAATACGCTGATCTTGATAACCGAGCTGGTTGATTAAATCATTGGCGTTGGCGTTGTTGGCTATTGTGAGTTCTTTGCCATTAACAACTAGAATCATTGGTCCATT
>DQNX01000146.1 GCA_015658965.1 Gammaproteobacteria bacterium | reverse complement strand
ATCGATGTGCATAATGTCGGATGGGCAGATATCTACACAATGTCCACAACCATCACAACGAGTCATATATACAAAAGTTGGCATATTATTTTCCTTTCTTTTTAAATTAATTAATTAATGTTAGTAGTGCTTAGGCGCTTCACGCTTAATACCCAGACCCATATTCATAGGCGCATCTACCAGTAGTTCCATAGAGTGTCTTGCACGTTGCTCAGGATCATCTCTACTAATAGTGGGTAAGTTCATGTACGAACCATCTGCTTTCGCTGTACGCTTTTCGTATGCTGCAAATGGCTTGAAGAACATGTGCGCAAACTTAGACCATAATACGCCGCCAAATAATGAAATCGCAGACAAAACGAATAAGCCAAATGTTGCACCTGTTCCGCCACCAACATAAGACCAAATCAAAGCAAATGTAGAAGTTGCAATTAATGAAATACTGAACATGTCCATTGCTGAAATGTTGTACCATTTGTTGCCCTCTGCTGCCACGTCAACTCTGATGAATAACCAGAACCACCAGCCGCCAACTGCGAGCATTATTGCGCCTACATGCCACAAAGTAGCATAAAGCGTATTAGCCGCACCCGTTTCACCACTAAAGATAATAATGGCTGTCATTGCGTTGAATAAAATAAAACCGTACATGGTAAGAAGGTGTGCAAGTTTGCGGTTGAAATTACAAAATTCACCTGCTGAAAGAACATCTACTACAATCGTAGAAACTGCGATACCTACTTTGTCACTAGCGCTTAGATCTTTAGTTGCGCTTTCTTTTCCTTTTGCTACGTTTTCATTAAACCATCTCATGCTCTTTTTATGCCATACATCGACAAGTGTCATAACAATAACTAATGCGAACATTACGTAAATAAAGCTCTCCATAGTACTGTATGAAATAGTTGCCGAAAGATCAGCAATCGGTGTTGTAGTGATATCCATTTTTCCTCCTTAGGGTTTTATTAATCACAAACTAAAACTATTAATAACCTTACTAATAGCCTATGTTTCTTTTTTTAATTTTTAGACGCCTTTAAGAGGCGCCAAAAATTCAATTATTATACTTCTAAAAAAAAAATCTTAGTAAACAATCATATTATTTTATGGTGATATTCAAATATACCCCTTAAGATATATAAACAACCATCAGTCCTCAAACTAATATGTTCTATTACTTAGCTGAGTGTCCACTCAGCTTAATCTCAACTTTGTCTTCTTCCTTGATGCCAGCATAGTATGCTTGTAATACTTTAGCCACTTCAGGACGTGAGAATTCTTCCGGAAGGTCTTCACCTTCTGAAAGCATCTTGCGAACTTTAGTGCCTGACAACAAAACACGATCTTTAGCCTCATGTGGGCAAGTTTTCATTGAAGACATGCCACCACATTCGTGACACCAGAATGTCCAGTCAATTTTAAGTGGTTGTGTAACTAATGCATCATCAGCAATCTCATCAAAGATGTTATGCGCATCAAACGGGCCATAATAATCATCAACACCTGCATGGTCACGACCAACGATTAAGTGTGAACAACCATAGTTTTGTCTGAATAACGCGTGTAATAGTGCTTCACGAGGGCCTGCATAACGCATGTCTAGTGGGTAACCAGATTGCAATATTGTGTTAGGAACAAAATAATTTTCAATTAAAGTTGAAATAGCTTCTGAACGAACGTCTGCAGGAATGTCTCCAGCCTTAAGACCGCCTAATACTGAGTGAATCATCACGCCGTCACAAATCTCTACTGCTATTTTTGCTAAGTACTCATGTGAGCGGTGCATAGGGTTGCGTGTTTGGAAGGCTGCGATTGTTTTCCAGCCTTTGTCATCAAAATACGCACGTGTTTCCATTGGTGTCATATATAAATCACCGAACTTCGCTGGGAAGCCGCCATCTGATAATACTTTAATAGGACCTGCAAGATTGTATTTGCCTTGTGCCTTTACCATAACAACACCAGGATGCGCCTCTTCAGTTGTTTTGTAAACTGTTTCACACTCATGATCTTTGTCAATCGTATACTTCTCAGTCACTGTCATTGTCGCCAGAATATCACCAGATTTTCCACTGACGATTGCTATTTCAGCACCCGCTTTAACATCTTCATCATCAGTGGATAAAGTTACTGGGATTGGCCAAAATAAGCCATTAGTCATTGTCATATTGTCACAAACACCTTTCCAGTCTGCTTCACCCATAAAACCTACTAAAGGATTAAAGCCGCCGATACCAAGCATAACTACATCGCCTTCCTCTCTTGAAGAGCAAGTGATTTTTGCTAAAGATTCAGCTCTTGATAATTCTGCTGATAATGCATCGCCTGATAATGCAAGTGAATTAATTGTGTCGCTGCCGTGCGGCGGGACTAATTTTGACATGTCTAATCCTATATTAATTTAAAACACGAAATTATACCGTCAGGCGTTTTTTAACGCATTATCTTGTGGTGATATTCTAATATACCCCCTAAGAGATACTCTGTTAATAACAGAGTAAAAGTGTCAGGAATTAACGTTTATGACGTCATACACGACTTAAAAATCGCTCGATGCACATCGCCAATACTGACGATGCCAACCAACTTGCCTTTATCGGTAACGGGGATTCTTCTGAATTT
>DQNX01000008.1 GCA_015658965.1 Gammaproteobacteria bacterium | reverse complement strand
TAGGCTGGAGTGAACGTCCAGACGATATTCACAAACTCCAAGCCGCCGCCGCCGTGGGGCAGATGGGCCTTATTCAAACGTATGAATCGCTCTTTGCCAAGTTTGACATTCACACAGCGCAGATTTTATTAACCCACGACAACCTCACCAACGCCGATCGTTACGAAAACATTTCGTCAACGCTTGATAATTTATTAGATTTTGGCACGGTACCGATTGTGAATGAAAATGACACAGTCGCCACTGATGAAATTAAATTTGGCGATAACGACACCTTAGCCGCATTAGTGGCTAATTTAGTCGGCGCAACTCAATTGGTGATTCTCACTGACCAAGGCGGTGTGTATGACGCTGATCCTCGTCAAAATGCCGATGCCAAGCTGATTGAGCGTATTCAGGTGAATGATGAAAAACTCACTAAAGTCGCTTCTCGCACGGGCGGCTCGTTAGGCTCTGGTGGCATGTACACCAAAGTATTGGCCGCCAAAAAAGCCGCTGAATCAAACGCCAATACCATTATTGCCTCTGGTAAGACGCCAGATGTATTAACAAGACTGGCCAATGGCGAACACGTTGGCACGTTAATCACTTGTTAGCTTATATCGGACTGGGCTCCAACCTTAACAACCCAAAACATCAAATCAAAGATTCACTGATTGCGCTCAATTCTACAAAGGATGTCAAGGTCGTGGCTTTATCGAGTTTGTATCAGTCACCACCTGTAGATGACTCCAAGCAGCCGGATTATATTAATGCTGTGTGTCAGGTCAATACGCATTTAACGGCATTAGAGCTTTTGCATGTGTGCCAAGCTATTGAGAAAAAACAGCATCGTGTGCGTGAAAAAAAATGGGGTGCCAGAACCATTGATTTGGATATTATTTTGTATGGCGTGCAGGTGGTTGCCTCAAAGCAGTTGATTATTCCGCACCCTGAAATGATGAATAGGGCGTTTGTACTTGTGCCTTTGGCAGAGCTTGAGGATGATCTTAAAGTGCCAGTATTAGGCCCGATTCAAGAATTAATTACCAAATTGGGTGAGTTTGAATTGTTGAAGTTATGAATATCAAACAACTAAAACTGTTTAAAAAAGCCGCTGAAAAAATCACTTGCTTAACGGCGTATGATGCCTCGTTTGCCAAGCTTTTTGACGAATGCGGTATTGATGTTATCTTGGTGGGCGATTCACTCGGTAACGTTATTCAGGGCGCTGAAGACACCTTGAGTGTGAGCATGGCTGATATGATTTATCATACCCAAGCTGTGGCGAGTGGTATTAACAACGCCTTATTGGTTGCTGACATGCCGTATCAAAGCTATACCAATGCCGAGCAAACACTAGAAAACGCACAACTGTTAATGAATGTCGGTGCGCAAATGGTGAAATTTGAAGGAGGATCAGAACATCAAGCCGCCTTTGAAATTTTGCAAGCCAATGACATTCCAGTGTGCGGGCATCTTGGCTTGCAGCCCCAATCTTTGGTTAAAATGGGTGGTTATAAAGTACAAGGTAAAGACGCGCTAAGTGCCCAACAAATTATGGATGATGCGCTGTTGTTAGAATCATTAGGGGTTTGTATGATCGTGCTTGAGTGTGTGCCCGCAGATTTAGCCAAAAAAGCATCCCAAGCATTAAGCATTCCAACCATTGGCATTGGCGCAGGCGTTGATTGCGATGGTCAAGTGCTGGTCAGTTATGACATGCTTGGGATTAATACCGGGCATTTGCCAAGGTTTGTTAAGAACTTCATACAGGCCAATAATAATATTCAAGCGGCTGTTAATGCGTTTATAAAAGCAGTTAAAGATCAGTCATTCCCAGATGATGAACACAGCTATTAAACACTAATTCCCGTGCAAATTTATACGACAATTCAACCGTTGCAACGCACTGTTGACGCATGGCGATCTCAAGGCCAGCGCATTGTCTTTGTGCCAACCATGGGCGGTTTGCATGAGGGGCATTTATCGTTAATTAAACAAGCTTCGTTAAAGGCCGATAAAGTGGTTGTTAGTATTTTTGTTAATCCAACACAGTTTGGCAAAAACGAAGATTTTGATCAATACCCCAACAGTCTTGATCAAGATGTTGCCTTGTTAGAGCAACATCAAGTGGATGGTTTGTTCACGCCCAGTGTTAATCAGGTTTACCCTCAAGGTTTGGATGGCGGCATTAAAGCAGGCGAGTTGGGTGATATTTTGTGCGGTGCTTCTAGGCCGGGACATTTTGATGGTGTGGTGCAAGTTGTGCATCGTTTGTTTGATATTGTCAAACCTGATACGGCTATATTTGGGCAAAAGGATTATCAGCAGTTATTACTGATTAGACAAATGGCCAGCCAATATTTTCCTACACTTGAAGTGCTGTCACAAGCAACCGTTAGAGAGAGAGACGGACTCGCCATGAGTACGCGCAACCAGTATTTGTCGATCCGTGAAAGAAAAATCGCACCGTACTTGTATTCGGTATTACTTCAAGTCAAGCAAGATTATTTGAAGGGCGTGCCAGTTAAGGTGTTAACTAATGTGGCAAACAGTACACTGACAGAAAGCTTTAAAATGGATTATTTACAAGTGCTAGATGCAAATACCCTTAAGCAAATCACTGATAATACAAGTAAAATTGCGATATTATGTGCGGTATTTTTAGGATCAACTCGATTGATCGATAATATAATTTTTACAAAGGATAAACATGTTTGATATTACAGATGAAGCGCAAGAGTACGTTAAGGACTTATTTGCCCAGCAAGGCGAAGAAGATTTAGGTTTAAAAGTCGATATCGAAAAAGCCGGCACACCTGCTGCTGCAGTGACTTTTAATTTTTGCTATTCTAAAGACTTGGGTAAAACTTATTCTAAGTTTGAATACGAAGGCTTTAACGCTTTTATTGATGAGGTAAATTTTGACTATTTAAAAGGTTCTGAAGTCGCCTTGAAGGAAGAGGGGTCTTCTAAGAAGCTCACCATTACTGCACCAAATGCCAAAGGCGAAACTCCAAAAGACGATGCGCCTTTAGAAGAAAAAATCAAATACAGCATTGCTGCTGAGGTCAATCCACAGCTAGCCTCACATGGTGGTTTTGTTGAATTGGTTGAAATTACCGATGATATGGATGTGGTGCTTAATTTTGGTGGCGGTTGCCAAGGCTGTTCTTCAGTTAAAGTGACATTGAAAAATGGCGTAGAAGCGCAGTT
>DQNX01000129.1 GCA_015658965.1 Gammaproteobacteria bacterium | reverse complement strand
CACGCCTTTAACAAAGCGTAAGTACATTGGCATAAGGTTTTCATTATCTTCCATGATGAAAACGCGCTTGGCATATAGCTTAATGCCACCTTTGCGCTTTGGCTCCCACATATCAAATGGTGCTTTTGAAGGGATAAATAGTAGCGACGTGTAATCAAGCTTGCCTTCAACGCGATTGTGGAGTTGGGTGAGTGGCGCTTCAAAATCATAGGTTAATGATTTGTAAAATTCATCATAATCTTTTTGTTTGAGTGCTTTTTTATCTTGCGTCCAAAAGGCGTTAGCCTTGTTGACCATCTCATGTTCAATGGCAGCGTCTTTTTCTTCAGAGTGTTTGATCATCATAATCGGCACGGTGATGTGATCTGAGTATTTAGAGATAATGCCGCGCAGGCGATAATCGTCTAAAAATTCTTTTTCATCGTCTTTAATGTGCAGGGTTATTTTGGTACCAAAATCTTCTACAGTGACGGTTTCTAGCGAATACTCGCCTTTACCTGCTGAGGTCCAAACCGTGCCGTTGGCTTTGTCATCACCGGCTCTGCGCGTGGTTAAAACCACCTCGTCTGCCACAATAAATGAAGCATAAAAACCCACACCAAATTGGCCAATGAGGTTTGAATCTTCGGCTTGTTTTTTATCCAGCCCTTGTAAGAATTTTTTGGTACCCGAATTGGCAATGGTGCCGATATTTTCCATCACTTCGGTTTCGGTCATGCCAATGCCGTTGTCAGTAATGGTAATGGTGCCAGCGTCTTTATCAACCTCAATGTGCACTTCAAGTGCTTCTTTACCTTCAACCAAAGCATCATTTGAAAGTGCTTCAAATTTGAGCTTATCAACCGCGTCAGAGGCGTTTGAGACCAACTCACGTAGGAAAATTTCTTTGTTGGAATACAAAGAATGGATCATCAGATCGAGCAGTTGAGAGACCTCAGTTTGAAAAGCATGCGTTTGTTTTGTCGCCATTTGTTTATTCCTGTTTTGTGCGTAAAATACATTGATATGGGCAAAGTTTTAAAATTCAAGTGAAAAAGCAAATTACACAATTTATGTTGTATTTAGAGGTTGAGCGCCACTATGCGCTTAACACCCAGCAAGCCTATCAACGAGACTTGCAACAACTGCTGGTCTTTGCAAATCAGCAGGGGGTAAATTGCTGGACTGATTTAACGGGTGAACACTTAAATTTATTGGTGATGAAGATGCGCCACGCAAATAGCAGCGGTCGCACCATTCGCCGACATTTGTCTGCCATTCGTGGTTTTTTAACGTATCTCGTCAACCGGTGTTATTTACCCAATAATTGCGCCCTAGGTTTGCAACCGCCTAAGGTTGGTCAAAGCCTGCCGAAAATATTGGATTATAATCAACTGATGCTCATGCTTAAACCCCGACCTAAGTCACCTTCAAATCTACGTGATGTGGCTATGATTGAAACCCTTTATTCATGTGGGCTTCGAGTATCAGAATTGGTTAATCTTGATGTGAATGATATAGACGCTGGCCAAGGGTTTTTAAAAGTAATGGGTAAGGGTGGTAAGATGCGCCATACGCCTTTAGGTGGATCGGCGCAAAAGGCGATTGCAAATTATTTAGAAAAAACAGGCGTTGCTCAAGGGGCATTATTTTTAAACAATCGACACCTTAGGATCAGTGTGAGAACCGTGCAAACCCTAATTAAAAAACGTGCACTCGAAGCGGGTATTAAAGTTAATGTGTACCCACACATGTTGCGCCACGCAGCGGCCACGCATTTTTTACAATCCAGCCACGACCTTCGATCTGTGCAAGATTTTTTGGGGCATGAAAGTATTAAATCAACCCAAGTGTACACACACCTTGATTTTTTAGAATTATCCAAAGTGTATGACCGATGTCATCCACGTGCCAAAAAATCATCATGAGTTTTAAAGCCAGATTGGCATCAACGTATTTAATATCAGGCGGTGTGATTTCACACCCGACAGATACCATTCAAGGCTTGGCTTGTTTGCCTCATTTTGAGCGAGCCATGCATCGAATATTGCAGCTTAAACACCGCCATGTAAATAAGGGGTTGATTTTATTGGCCAATGATGTGCGACACTTTGTCGATTATGTGGATGATGCATCGCAATTAGAAAAAATCAAAGTTGGTAATGTACCTACAACCTATTTACTCAAGGCCAATCGGCACACTTCTAAGTTGTTAACGGGTGGGTTTGATACGATTGCGCTTAGGCTAACCAGCCATGTTTTGATCTCAAAATTGTGCCAGGCAAGTAATAGTGCCTTGGTTTCTACCAGTGCAAATACCAGTGGCAAAAGTTGCGCAACAGACGTCCTTGAATTGAATGTTTTTTTTAAGCAAGAATTAGACTTTATCATCGCGCCACAAAACTATAATAACCCAGCATCACAAATTATAAATTTACAAACTGGAGAAAGACTTAGATGATTGATCAGGTTAAAGCTTATTTATTAAGCTTGCAAGCAGACATATGTACACAGCTTGAGCAGGTTGATGCGCAAGCTGTCTTTATTAAAGACCAGTGGGAAAAGCCAAATAATAGCGGCAATGGACTGACTAGGGTGTTGACTAATGGTGCAGTTTTTGAACAAGCGGGAGTTAACTTCTCCATTGTGCATGGCAACAACATGCCGGCTTCAGCAACCGCGCTCAGACCCGAGCTAGCAGGGCGCAGTTTTAGCGCCTTGGGTGTGTCATTGGTGATTCATCCACACAATCCTTATGTGCCTACTTCACATGCAAATGTACGTTTCTTTATTGCTGAGAAAGAAGGCGAGGCGCCTATTTGGTGGTTTGGTGGCGGCTTTGATCTGACGCCGTATTATGGTTTTGATGAGGATTGTGTCGCTTGGCATCAAAGTGCTAAAGCCGCTTGCGATCCATTTGGCGAGGACGTGTATCCAAAATACAAAAAATGGTGCGATGATTATTTTTACATGAAGCATCGAGATGAACAGCGCGGTATTGGCGGTTTGTTTTTTGATGATTTGAACGAAGGCAGTTTTGAAGAATGTTTTGCCTTTATGCAAAGTGTCGGTAACAGTTATATTAAAGCCTATCGCCCCATTGTCGAGCGCCGTAAAAACACAGCATTTACAGACCATGAAAGACAATTCCAACTGTATCGTCGTGGCCGTTATGTTGAGTTTAATTTGGTTTATGATCGGGGTACTTTATTTGGCTTACAAACCGGTGGTCGCACCGAATCAATCCTGATGTCATTGCCACCACTGGTGCGCTGGGAGTATCAATACACGCCAGAGCCAGGCACGCCAGAAGCCAAGCTGTATGAACGCTATATCAAGCCTCAAGATTGGCTGGGGCTTAAATCCTCATGAAGCACACTATTGACGCTAAGCGCCTGTTATGCCCCATGCCAGTGATACGCTTAGGCGAGAAGATTGACGTCATTGATGTGGGTGACACTATTGAAATGCTGGCCTCCGATCCTGGTGTGATGCATGACATTCCTGCTTGGTGTAAAGTTCACGGCCATAAAGTTCTTGAAATTAATGAAAAAACCGATGAGATTATTCTACTTGTTGAAAAAATAGGGTAGAATTAGTCGCTGTTTTTATTGTAAATAACAGTTTTTCATATATATAACAATTAAAACCAACAAGAATTTTGCTTGCAACGGCGCAGGTTATTTGACAATGATTGTCAATAAATTAAACAGTTAAAAAAAATAGGAGAAAATATGTCTGCACAAGATGTAATGAAGATGATGAAGGAAAACGAAGTTAAATTCGTTGATTTCCGTTTTACTGATACCCATGGTAAAGAGCAACATGTAAGTGTTCCAGCACATACAGTTAATGAAAGTAAATTTGAAGAAGGTCAAATGTTTGACGGATCTTCAATCGCCGGTTGGAAGGATATTAATGAATCTGACATGATTCTAATGCCTGACACAAGCGCATGCGTTATGGACCCGTTCACACAAGAGTCAACGTTAATTGTTCGCTGTGACATTATTGAGCCTAACGACATGAAAGGTTACGAGAAAGATCCTCGTTCTATTGCTAAGCGTGCTGAGCAGTACATGCAAGATTCAGGCGTTGGTGATACCGCTTACTTCGGTAATGAAAACGAATTTTTCGTTTTTGATAGCGTGCAGTGGGAAAACACTATGGGCTCTGTTGGTTACAAGATTGGCTCTGAAGAAGCAGCTTGGGAATCTAATAGTAGCTTTGATGGTGGCAACACAGGACACCGTCCAGGTATTAAAGGCGGTTACTTCCCAGTACCACCGGTTGACTCAATGATGGATCTGCGCGCTGAAATGTGTTTAGCGATTGAAAGCATGGGTGTAACCACTGAAGTACATCACCACGAAGTGGGTACAGCAGGTCAAAACGAAATCGGTGCTAAATTTAACACTTTAGTGAAAAAAGGTGACGAGACTCAAATCCTTAAATACTGTATTCATAATGTTGCGCACTTATACGGTAAAACTGCAACCTTTATGCCTAAGCCTATTGTCGGTGATAATGGTAATGGTATGCATGTTCACCAATCAATTGCAAAAGACGGCGTTAACTTATTTGATGGCGACGAGTACGGCGACTTAAGTGAAATGGCGTTATTCTACATTGGCGGTATCATTAAGCATGCGAGAGCATTGTGTGCATTTACAAATGCATCAACCAACTCTTACAAGCGCTTAGTACCAGGCTTTGAGGCACCAGAGATCCTAACTTACTCTGCAAGAAACCGCAGTGCTGCGATTCGTATTCCTTACGTGGGCAACCCGTTAGGTCGTCGTATTGAAGTACGCTTCCCTGACAATACAGCAAATCCGTACTTAGCATTCTCTGCAATGTTAATGGCCGGCCTTGACGGTATTAAGAACAAGATTCACCCAGGTGAGCCTGCAACAGAAGATCTTTATGAACTTACTGAAGCTGAAAAGGCTAAGATCCCTACAGTTGCTTCGAGTTTTGAGCAAGCATTAGAGGCATTAAGCAAAGATCGCGAATTCTTAACAGAAGGTGGTGTGTTTACTGACGACATGATTGATTCATTCATCGAGCTTAAAATGGCTGAAGTTACACGCTTGCGTTGTGCTACTCATCCAGTTGAATTCGAGATGTACTACAGTCTGTAGTCGTTTAATCTAAGTTCAGTAAAAAGGCCGTGCAAATGCACGGCCTTTTTAATGTCCGACCCCAAGAGAGATCTTTGCATGAATATGAATAATTAGCAAAATACCATCTTTCATCAACCTGGGTATTTTTTAAATCCACCTTTAGTCCTGCTAGGGATGGATTTAAAAAATACCCAGGTTGATAAAATCTGTCACCTTGCTAACCATTACTATTTATGCAAAGGTCTCTAAGAGATTGAGTTAAAATAATCAATCTAATTTATTGATTAAACATCTTTATGACACAAATAAGAAACGACTGGCAGCTTGATGAGGTTGAAACTTTATTCGCCATGCCATTTAACGATTTGCTTTTCAAAGCACACACCATTCATAGAGAAAATTTTGATCCAAATCAGGTACAAGTCAGTTCTTTGTTGAATATTAAGACCGGTGCTTGCCCAGAAGACTGCTCTTATTGTTCTCAAAGCTCTAAGTATGACACCGGCCTTGAGCGTGAGAAACTAATGGAAATTGACTTGGTGCTTGAGCAGGCCAAAGAAGCTAAAGATAAGGGTGCTACGCGTTTTTGTATGGGCGCTGCTTGGCGCAATCCAACCGACAAAAGCTTGGATAAAGTGATCCCGATGATACAAGGGGTTAAGGCCATGGGCATGGAAACTTGTGTAACCCTAGGTATGCTAACCCAAGAGCAAGCCTTTACTTTAAAAGAGGCGGGGTTGGATTATTACAATCACAACTTGGATACCTCAAAAGAGAACTACCCTAATGTGACCACTACCCGTACCTTTCAAGATCGTTTAGACACGCTTGAATCGGTACAAAATGCTGATATTCATGTGTGTAGTGGTGGCATTTTGGGCTTGGGCGAAGACCAGACTGATCGCGCTTCTATGTTGAGATCGTTGGCTAATTTAGAGGCTCATCCAGACAGTGTGCCACTCAATCTTTTGGTGCCAATTCCGGGTACGCCATTTGAAAAAGTAGCACCACCAACAGAAAGTGAATTTGTTCGTACAATTGCCGTTGCTCGTATTATGATGCCAAAATCTGTGGTGCGTTTGTCAGCTGGCCGTACTGAAATGGGTGAGGCGATGCAAGCACTATGTTTCTTTGCAGGGGCTAATTCCATTTTTTATGGTGAGCAGTTATTAACGACCAACAATCCAGATACCAATACCGATCAGGCGTTGTTTGCCCGGTTGGGCATTAACCAATCTCAAGCAAGTAGTCACTAATCATTTTCGCTGCCGCTGGTTTGGCTAGTTGCTTTGCATTTTCAGACATTTGTCGAAGCTGAGCGTCGTCAATATTTAATAACGTTTCTTCAAGTAATTTAAGGTTTAAGTCTTTTTGTTCAATCAAAATGCCTGCGTTATTGTTGGCCAGGATTTTGGCATTGTAGAATTGATGATTATCAATCGCGTGCGGCAGTGGAATTAAAATACTGGGTTTGGCTGAAAGCATCAATTCTGAGACGGTCATTGCACCTGCTCGACAAAGTACAATATCTGCCCAAGCATAGGCTTTTGCCATGTCATCAATAAATGCCATTACTTTTACATTTTTATTGCTATATTGAGCTTTAACGCTGTCTAAGTGTTGTTTGCCAGTTTGGTGCCAAATGTTAATAGCAATATCCAATCTAGTAACAATGTCATTAATGGGTTTAGCCCCCAAACTGCCGCCGATAATTAGCAGGTTGAGTTTTTTATTATGGATATTTTTATTCTTAGGCTTAAACAGTACTGGGTTGCCAGAAGTCAAAATATTCTCTGATCTGTCAAAAGTATGATCAAACGCTTGAAAGGCTTGTGTGGCAATTTTTACTAAAATTTTGTTGGTGGTGCCAGGCACTGAATTTTGCTCATGAAGCACCAAAGGTACACGCAGTAGCCAAGCAACCACACCGCCAATGCCTGAGGCAAAACCACCCATGCCCAGCACTGCTGTTGGGTTTAATTTAGCAAACACACGCACTGTCTGAATAAAAGCAAGGCTTAGTAAGAAGGGTGCTTTGACTAAGGTGATTATATTTTTACCACGCAGACCTATCGCACTTACCGTGTGTAATTTGATGTTGTGTTGAGGCACTAATGTGTTTTCCATACCATGATTTGAACCAAGCCACTCAACCCTGGTGTT
>DQNX01000051.1 GCA_015658965.1 Gammaproteobacteria bacterium | reverse complement strand
GATTTTGCACAGCGTGTTGAAGAAAGCGGCTTTATTTTTATTGGCCCCAGGGCTGAAAATATCCGCATTATGGGTGACAAAGTAGCCGCTATTGCGGCCATGCAGAAATCGAGTGTGCCTTGTGTACCTGGATCTGACGGCGGCTTAAGTGAAAATTCAATTGAAAATATCGAAATTGCTCGTAAAATTGGTTTTCCTATTATTATTAAGGCCTCTGGTGGCGGTGGCGGTCGTGGTATGCGCGTGGTCGAAAAAGAAGAAGACTTGCTGAACTCGATTGAATTAACCAAAACTGAAGCGCAAAACTTCTTTGGCAATCCTGAAGTCTACATGGAAAAATTTCTCACCACACCTCGACATGTTGAAATACAAATACTGGCAGATGAACACGGCCATGCTGTGCACCTCGGTGAGCGTGATTGCTCAATGCAGCGTCGTCACCAAAAAGTAGTGGAAGAAGCGCCAGCACCCGGAGTTACCCCGGAACTTCGCAATAAAATTGGCGCAGTTTGTGCCGAGGCCTGTCGAGCGATTAACTATCGTGGTGCGGGCACGTTTGAATTTCTGTTTGAAAACGATGAGTTTTATTTCATTGAAATGAACACCCGTGTTCAAGTAGAGCACACGGTGACTGAAATGATCACGGGTATCGATATCGTACGCGAGCAAATTATGATTGCCGACGGACAGCCACTGTCCTTCACTCAGAACGAAGTCGTCATTAAAGGCTTTTCAATTGAATGCCGTATCAACGCAGAAGATCCGAACAACTTTATGCCCTCACCCGGAAAAATCACTCAATACCATGTGGCTGGCGGGCTGGGTGTGCGTGTTGATTCACACATTTATAACGGTTATACCGTGCCACCGCACTATGACTCGATGATCGGAAAATTGATTACTTTTGCCGATACGCGATTGGGCGCCATTATCAAAATGCAAAACGCACTGGACGAAATGGTAATTGACGGCATTAAAACCAACATTCCATTACAGGCTCGTATTATGAAAGATGAAACTTTCCGAAAAGGTGGCATGAACATTCATTACCTTGAAAAAATGCTTGGAGAGTCTCACTAGAGACAGCAACTATTATGATTAAAGCAGGCATTATTGGCGGCACCGGTTATACCGGGGTTGAGCTATTACGATTATTACACAATCACTCTAAAGTGACTGTGGTAGCCATCAGCTCACGCTCTCTTAACGGCCAGCGAGTTGATCGTATTTTTCCATCATTGGTTGGCCAAACTGACTTGAGTTTTTCACTGCCGGATGACGCCTCTTTAAATGATTGCGATGTGATTTTCTTTGCCACGCCACATGGTGTTGCCATGGAGGGCGCGGGTGATTTTATTAAAAAAGGCATTAAGGTTATTGATCTCGGTGCAGATTTTCGAATCACTGATAGCGTTGAATGGTCTAAATGGTACGGCATGGAACACACCCAATCTGAATTACTGGCAAAAGCTGTGTATGGGCTACCAGAGATCAATCGCGAACAAATCAAAGGGGCTGAATTGATTGCCAACCCCGGCTGTTATCCAACCGCCATTCAGCTGGCATTAAAACCCTTAATTGACCATCGGTTAATTGACCTATCAACCATTATTGCTGATTGTAAATCAGGTGTGAGTGGTGCGGGTCGCGGCGCCAACCAAGCCATGTTGCTTTGTGAAACTAGCGAAACTATGAAGGCTTATGCTGTGAGTGGTCATCGACACTACCCAGAAATTAAACAAGAACTGGAAAAGCTAGCGGGTGAAGAAATAGGCTTAACTTTTGTTCCACATTTGGTGCCAATGATTCGTGGCATGCACATCACCCTTTATGTTGATTTACTTGATGCCACTACCGATGTAATGCCGTTTTTTACACAAGCCTATTCTGATGAACAATTTGTTAAAATACTCGATGAAGGCTATCCTGAAACACGCAGTGTTAAATCATCTAACTTCTGCCAAATTGCCATTCAAAAGATACCAAATAGTAACAAACTGGTGGTTATGTCAGTGATTGACAACTTAGTAAAAGGCGCATCAGGGCAAGCAATACAAAACATGAACATCCTATTTAATATGGATGAAAATCTAGGCCTAGAGCAAATTGGATTATTGCCTTAACTTTGACCCTAAAGGAGAAACAAATATGGACACAGCACAAGCCACAGAAGAAGCCGACATTATTTTTAGCGACTCTGCCGCTCAAAAAGTAGCCGATCTAATTACAGAAGAAAAGAACGAGGCGCTAAAACTACGCGTCTATATTACCGGTGGCGGTTGTTCGGGTTTTTCTTATGGATTTACCTTTGATGAAAAATACAAAGAAGGTGACAGCGCGGTTGATAAAAATGGCGTACGCCTGGTGGTTGATCCAATGAGTTATCAATATCTAATTGGATCAACGGTTGATTATCTTGAAGATTTACAAGGTTCACGCTTTATTATTCACAATCCAAACGCAAAAACCACGTGTGGCTGTGGCTCTTCTTTCTCGGTTTAACGCCTCATTGGAAAAATT
>DQNX01000154.1 GCA_015658965.1 Gammaproteobacteria bacterium | reverse complement strand
TGCGCCGCACTGATGGGTGCCGGTTTTGGCTTCTTGTGGTTTAACACCTACCCTGCTGAAATCTTTATGGGTGATGTCGGCTCATTGTCGTTAGGCGCTATCTTGGCAGTTATTGCCATTATTGTTCGTCAAGAGATATTATTATTTATTATGGGTGGCGTATTTGTTGCTGAAACTCTCAGCGTTATTATTCAGGTTGGCTGGTACAAACGCACCAAAACACGTGTGTTTTTAATGGCACCACTGCATCATCATCTTGAGAAAAAAGGTCTGTCAGAGCCTAAGATTATCGTGCGCTTTTGGATGGTCACTTTAATCTTGGTGTTGATTAGTCTAGCCTCAATCAAGATACGTTAAAATAACGACTTATGAGTAATTTAGACAAATGGGATGAGCGCTACTTATCACTTGCTGCTGAGGTAGCAACTTGGTCAAAAGACCCTTCTACACAAGTAGGTGCAGTCACTGTTGGTAGCAAAAAAGAAGTACTGTCTCAAGGTTTTAATGGCTTTCCTCGTGGCATCCACGACACTGATGAACGCTACAATGACCGAGAAACAAAATACAAATTTGTCGTACATGCTGAGATGAATGCTATTTATAACGCTACTTATTCTGGCGCTTCGCTCGATGGTGCTACCTTGTATGTACATGGACTGCCCATTTGCTCAGAATGTGCCAAGGGTATTATCCAAGTTGGCATTAAGAAAGTGGTGATTGAAAAATCTAAAGAACTCAGTAATTGGAATGACAGTGTTAAACTTTCACAAGAAATGTTTAATGAAGCGGGTGTCGAACTCATCATTAAAGGCGAATAATGTCTGAAGTCTCTAAACGTCGTACCTTTGCGATCATCTCTCACCCTGATGCCGGTAAAACTACGGTTACTGAAAAGCTCTTATTATATGCAGGTGCCATTAAAACTGCCGGTAGTGTTAAGGCTCGTAAAGCCAGTACCCATGCAACCTCTGACTGGATGGAAATGGAAAAAGAAAGGGGAATTTCTATTACTTCTTCTATCATGCAATTTGATTATGACAATCATGTTATTAACTTACTTGACACCCCAGGTCACGAAGACTTCTCAGAAGACACTTACCGCACTTTAACCGCGGTTGATTCTGCACTGATGGTGATTGACGTTGCTAAAGGTGTGGAAATGCGCACCATCAAACTGATGGAAGTTTGTCGCTTGCGTGACACACCAATTCTGACTTTTATTAATAAGTTAGATCGCGAAGGCAAAGAACCCATCGACCTATTAGACGAGGTAGAAATGGTGCTTAACATTGAATGTGCGCCCATCACTTGGCCGATAGGCATGGGCAAGCGCTTTAAGGGTGTGGTGCATTTACTCGATGATAAAGTCTATTTATATGAGGCGGGCAAGAACTCTGAGATTGGTGAAAATATTACTATTGACGGCGTTGATAACCCGCAGCTTGATACTATTTTGGGTAGCGATGTGGCGGCTGAAATGCGTGAAGAGGTTGAGCTTATTCGTGAGACCACCACGCCATTTGGTTTGGAAGAATTTTTAGCCGCCAAGCAGACGCCAGTTTTCTTTGGCTCGGCGATTTCAAACTTCGGCATTCAAAATTTACTCGATGGCTTTATCGAGTACGCTCCCATTCCTCAAAATAGGGAATCAGACATACGTGTGGTTAAACCCGATGAAGATAAACTAACAGGGTTTGTGTTTAAAATTCAAGCAAATATGGATCCAAGACACCATGACCGCCTGGCTTTTATGCGCATTGTTAGTGGTGAGTACAAAAAAGGCATGAAAGTTTTACAAGTAGCCACCGGCAAACAAATCAAAATTGCCAATGCGGTGACCTTTATGTCGCGTGAACGCAGCTCCGCTGAAGTGGCTTATGCTGGCGATGTGATCGGCATTCATAATCATGGTGGAATCAGTATTGGTGACACCTTTACCCAAGGTGAAAAACTCACCTTCCAAGGCATTCCAAACTTTGCGCCAGAGCTTTTTCAAAGAGCACAACTCAAAGATCCACTTAAAGCCAAAGCCCTGCAAAAAGGCTTGGATCAGCTTTCAGAAGAAGGCGCAACTCAAGTATTTCGTCCAATGATGAGTAACGCTCAAATTTTAGGAGCTGTGGGTATCTTACAGTTTGACGTGGTGGCACATCGCCTGAAATATGAATACGGGGTTGATTGTAAATTTGAAACCATTGCCATTGCTACCGCTCGTTGGGTTACAGGTGATGATAAAGATATTGAACAGCTAAAAATCAAAGCAGGTAATAATGTTGCGATTGATTCGGCTGGCATGCTGACTTATCTAGCGCCTTCCATGGTTAATCTTCAGCTTACGATGGAGCGTCATCCAAATTTAGAATTTAGTGCGACCAGAGAGCATTAAAAATTATTCTGAATTACAAGTTTTAATTATTTGAAAAAAATCTTCCTTGGGTGGCCACACACCATAGCGAGTGATTTTTGTCATGTGATTATCAAGTTGATTAAACCTGGCCCCATAAGCAAATTCTTTTCGCTTTAAGGGTAGTTTACGATAAGCATTTAGCTCCAATTCACTCTCTAAAGACCAGCTAGAAAAAGAATCTCTTGCCCAGTTCCCAATCCACATTTGATCAGTTTTATCATAAGTGCATTGCCTTAAATATTGAGCATTACCCTTAATTAATCGATTATCTTTTATTTTATCTTTCCAAAATCGATCTTCATATTTACCTGTAAAGTTACGCTCAACAGTCTGAACTACAACTTCTTCAACCAAACTAGCACAGCCACTCATAAAAGCAATCAACACAGCTAATACTATCAATTTCAAAGTTTTTGCCATCATGATTACTTAGCTCTAAACGCCCAAACAGCTAACATTGCTGTGGCTACAAAAGCCAAATAGGAAATAGTCATTGGCACTACTTGTCCATTAACGGTGACTGCCCATCCATCAACAATTCTAAGCAAATGTGCAAACGCCACAATGGCAAAAATTGATCCTGAGATCGCTATATAGTTTTTCATCATTCCTCCTTTTTATTTCTTTTCTGCATGCCTCTAATCTCTAATACACGTCGATGTAATTTATTAGATAACTGTTCGCGGTTGGTGTCTTTATATAATAACGATAAATTCTCGATAATAACAGCTACATCCAAATGGAATAATCCAAGTTTCCGCTCAACTGAAGTTAATGCGCGTTTATATAACAACTCAGCCTCGTCAAGTCGCCCGAGGTGACTGGTTAATAAAGCTAAATTAGTCTGTGTCCTCGCTACATCAAGATGATTTTCTCCGAGTGTATCTATGCGTATGCGAAGTGCACTTCTGTATAAAGGCTCTGCCTTTCGGTAATCACCAAGTACGTGATAAATAAAGGCCGAAGTATTGAGACTACTGGCTGTACTTGGGTGTTTTTCTCCGATATTATCTCGTGCAAATTGTAGTGATTTAATCGCACGTTCAATTGCTTCACCATACACGCCTTGCTCATAAAGCATAACCACCTGCTGGTGTAGAGTTTGCCACTGCTGGTGAATATTTACCTTTTGTTGGATTTTAACTGAATTTTCAGTTGCATAGACTGAGCTGAATAGGAACACAGTGAAAAGAAAGGCAAGTAGTTTTTTCATAAACGACTTCTAGATAGAAAAATGAATGAATTAGTATGAACTATACTCTCGATTTAACTGCACGACGTAAAAAAGGTGTTGTTAACACCCTTCACCCTTCTATTTACAACGCCCTAATTAGTGCTTCATATTATGCCCAGCGTGAGGATTATCGCCTGAAGCCATGGCCCAGTGGTGGGGTTGGTGATGATTACCATAGGCCATAACGCCAATATATCCCAAGCCTCTGATTTTGGCAACATCTTGTGTTTTTTTGGTGGTGACTGTTAGTGTAAATATACCCCTTTTATTTTGCACTTGCATATCCCAGCCCGTTTCTGCTTTCATTTGCGCTGGATGCCCTGATAGCACGTTAGTGAGTGACTTTACCGCCCTATTGGTTGTCGGCGTAACTACAGCCTGAAAACCATTATCTATACGCTGTTGTTTAACCTGAACATTAATCGTCATATCCTGCATTTCAACCAGATGTAATCGCAGGGCTTCTATGTTGACTTTTTCCCAGTCAGTATCAGGGCCATCTTCCAGCGCAGTAATCACCTCTTGCAGGGTTGCAAATGGATCGGTGCCTGACTCTGTCAATATTGCTGGCGCAGCTACCTGGCTATGACTCATCATTGACGCATGGTCCATGTTAGCGTGGTGCATGTGTGCGCTGGCCATAGGCATTACCATGATCATGGTAACAATACTTAAGTTTACTTTACCCAAATGCATATCTATTCCTACTCATCAATTATATTATTTCTTATTATAATAATAAAAAAGCCTTGAAGTAATGCTTAACTTCAAGGCTTTTTTTGTTTTGTTAATAACTAAAGTCTATCAAAGCTATTCTTCAGTAGCTTGCTCTTCGCCTTCTGCGTCTTCCTCTTCGGTTTCAGCAATCTTAGCGACTGATACTAGCTTCTCACCTTTGGCGATGTTGATGAGTGTTACACCTTGGGTGTTACGGCCAATGATGGAGACATCAGCAGCTCTTGCGCGAACTAACGTACCCTTGTTAGAGATTAACATCATTTCATCTTCATCAGTAACTTGGATTGCACCCACGACTTTGCCGTTACGAGCTGAAGTCTTGATAGAGATTACACCTGAGCCACCACGAGCTTGAACGCGATATTCATCCAATGTTGTACGCTTGCCATAGCCTTTTTCAGTTGCAGTTAAGATTGGGCTGTCTTGCTCTGCGACAATCAATGATACTACTTCATCATCAGTAAGCTTGATGCCACGCACACCAATGGCGGTACGGCCTACGGCGCGCACGTCTGATTCTTTAAATCTAATTGATTTACCATTCGCTGAGAACAACATAATGTCGTGCTCGCCTGAGGTGATTTCCACACCAACCAGTTTGTCGCCATCTCTAAGTTCGATGGCAATAATGCCGCCTTTTCTTGGGCGGGCGAAATTAGTCAATGAAGTCTTCTTACAAGTACCACTACTAGTCACCATAAACACAAACTGCTCATCATTAAACTCGGGAACCGGAAGAATAGCATTAATTACTTCATCTTTTTCTAATGGCAACAAGTTAATAATTGGCTTACCACGCGCTGTACGTGATGCCATTGGCAATTCATAGACTTTAAGCCAATGCACCTTACCAGTAGATGAGAAACATAGTACTGTATCGTGAGAATTAGCCACAAATAATTGATCGACAAAATCTTCGTCTTTCATCTTGGTGGCGGCTTTGCCTTTGCCACCACGACGTTGTGCTTGGTAATCACTAAGCGACTGCGCTTTAACGTAACCCCCATGAGATAAGGTTACGACACGCTCTTCTTGGGCGATTAAGTCTTCAAGCGTCAAATCGATCTTGTGCTCAAGGATCTCAGTCATGCGACCATTCGCAAAGTTATCACGAATCTCATTTAGCTCGTCACGAATCACTTGCATCAGTCTGTCAGGATTTTGCAAGATGTCTAATAAGTGCTTGATGCGCTCTAATAATTCATTAAATTCATCAAAAATCTTATCTTTTTCAAGACCAGTTAAGCGATGAAGTTTAAGGTCAAGAATTGCTTGCGCTTGTTTTTGTGACAATTGGTAATCACCACTGGCTTGCAAACCCAACTCAGCTGGTAAATCTTCTGGCTTAAACATCGCCATATCTCGATCGCCAATCAGCTCTTTAATGACAGAACCTTGCCATGTTTTAGCAACCAGACTGGTTTTTGCTTCGGTTGG
>DQNX01000055.1 GCA_015658965.1 Gammaproteobacteria bacterium | reverse complement strand
CAATCAAGGCACTGTTATCATTTCAGAAAAACTTAATAAAGAAGACACTTACAACACTTGGAGTAAATTAGGCTTTAACCGCCCTGTCATGTTAATTCCTAGCATTGAAAGTGATGTGGTGCTTACACATTTTACTGAATGGAGTTTAGCAGATAAACGCAACCTTTCTTATGGTTATGGACCCATGAATACCAACCTGGCACAACTGGCTAGGGCTTATTTAGTTTTTGCCAATGATGGCGCCATTCCCTCTTTAAAACTCATTAAAGGGGTCAATACAGACAAGCAGATGACACAAGTTTTCAGCAAAGGCGCCACCCATAAAATTGCTGACTTACTCGATGCAGTGGTGTCTGGGGATGGCTCAGGTTATCGCGCACGCATTAAAGGCTATAACGTCGCAGGCAAAACTGGCACCGCTGAAATGCTTATTAACGGAAGTTACAGTAAAAAAAATATAGATCGTACTTTCTTTACTGGGTTTGTCCCGGTTAAAAATCCAAAGTATATTATGGCGGTTAGGCTTGATTATCCAAAGAAGTGTTATAACTATAATTACCCGGAAAAGCTCAGTAAATGTGGTGGTGCCAATTCTGCAGCCATGGTATTTAAAGACGCAATGGAAAATATTCTAACCAATGATCAGTCTATTAAATTACTGGCTAAAAATTAGCTTTTCTTGCCTCTTCTCGACTGTAAGTTCTTTGCGTATTCTTTTTCATCTTTAATAAGTAAAGACTGTGCCTTTTTTTGCTGCCTTTCTACTTTCAACAAAGCATCTAAAAACTCATTTCTAGCTTCATTTTCACTCAAATATGGCACCAAGGCACACAACTGTTGTAAGCGCTTATAAACACCTGTTTTATTTTTAAAAAGCTTAAGTAGCTCCTCTTGGGAAGTATCCTCAGCCATTTCGGCGCAGTGCACCAAATCTAATAAAACTTCAAACTTCTTATCAATTTTTTTGAGCACGCCAACCCTAACTTCAACCGTATCATTATCGTATGCAATCGATGGGTAGTTAAGCAACAAACTAATCATTCTGGACATAAGCGCTTTGGCGGTACTGTTTTCTTGAGGTGCTACGATCTCTTGATAGTCATCTGAAAAATTCGAAAAATCTGGTATTTGCTCTTCTAGCGGTTCGTCATCCACTACCGGGGAGCTGACTATTAATTGTTCAGCCTGTTGTTTAAAAACTGTTTGAACTTGATCAACACTTTGCCCAATGACTTGTGCCACACCATTAATTAACTGTTGCTGGTAAATTTCATAGTTAATCTGATTAATTAATACGGATACTTTTTCTAAAAATAAGGTTTTTCCCTCCATAGTATCAAAATCTACTTCTGCTTTCACATGGTCGAATAAAAAATTAGACAAGGTGTGGGCTTTTTCGATACGCGCTTCAAAAGCTTTGGTTGATTCTTTTTTGACCAAAGTATCAGGATCTTCACCCTCAGGCAAGAATAAAAACTTGATGACCAGTCCAGCCTTAATCACTGGAAGTGCAACTTGCAATGCCTTCCAAGCGGCGGCGCGACCTGCACTGTCGCCATCAAAACAAAATACAATGGTGTTGGTTGTGCGTGCTAATATTTTTAAATGCTCTGGTGTTGTTGCTGTGCCTAGCGTGGCGACAACTTTAGTAAACCCTGCTTGATGCAGTGCCACCACGTCCATATAGCCTTCAACCACCAAAACATAGTCCATCGTGGAGGAATATTTTCGTGCATGGTGTAGGCCGTATAACTCTCTTGATTTAGAAAAAATTGGACTTTCTGATGAATTTAAATATTTGGCTTTGGCTTTGTTGTCAAACGCTCTACCACCAAATGCAATTACCTTGCCCTTGGTGTTGTGTATTGGAAACATTAAACGGTCACGGAAAAAATCATAATCACCGTATTGGCCTGTTTTTAACAATCCTAATGATTTTAAATCGTTGGTATCTTGCTCATTTTTTTCAAAATTAAGCAGCAAGTCTTTATTGCTGGGCGGTGCAAATCCGAGCTCAAAGCGCTGGGCAATCTCACCACTAATGCCTCTATTTTTTGCATAACTCACGGCTTTTTCTTTGGCGGGAGATTGTTTGAGTTGTTGAATATAAAAGTCACTGACCTTTTGTGACAACACTCGATAGCGCTCTAACCGAGGATCGACTGGCTTGGAGTTGCTGTCATACTCAATCTTTAGCCCAAATTCACTGGCAATGGTTTCAATCGCTTCAACAAAATCTAGGTGGTCGAATTTTTGTACAAAACTAATCGCACCGCCACTCTCACCACATTTAAAACAGTGATAAAATTGTTTGTGAGCATTAACAGCAAAGTTGCGGTTTTTACCGCCATGAAAAGGACAAGGGGCACGATAGTCGCTGCCTGTTTTTTTAAGCGACAAGCGTTTAGAGATCAAATCGACAATATCAATTTGATTGGGTAAATCATCAATAAAACTTTGAGTAATATAAGGCATAAAATACATTTTAATGAATAAACAAAATTTTTATCATCCTAAATTTATACCCACTTGGATTCTTATTGTTTTTATGAAACTGGGTGCCAGACTCCCTTTTAAAGCCCAAGTACTAATTGGCATAGGTATCGGTCGATTGCTTTATCCATTACTTTCTCGATTTAGGAAGATCGCGTTTGTTAATATTGCACACTGTTTTCCTCACAAAAGCTTAAACGAGGTGGAAAGCTTAGTCAAACAAAATTTTGAAGCCATTGGTATTTCACTGTTTGAAACGGCCAATGCTTATTTTGCAAAAAATGATAAAGTTCAAAAACTCATCAGCCTTAATAACGAACATTATCTAACGGATGCACTGGATAAAAAACAAGGGGTGATTTTATTAACCGCTCATTTTATGCCGCTGATGTTGGGCTCTAGGGCATTACTCTTAAAACATAAAATTGCCAATATTTATCGCCCACAAAACAATCCTTTATTTGATGAAGTGATGCGCAAAGGCTTTGTTGATAACGGTGCAACCATGATCAAAACCAAAGATACACGCTCGATGATGAAGGCCATTAAAAATGGCCTGCCTATTTGGTATGCGCCTGATCAAGATTTGGGCGAGAAAAATTCTGTGTTTGCGCCTTTTTTTAACATTCAAACAGCAACCATTGCAGCAACGGCACGATTAGCAAAAGTACCTAATACCGTTGTGATTCCTTATTTTTTCATTCGAACTGCTTCGGGCTATACCATGACCTTTGAGTCGCCCTTAAGCAACTACCCGGTAGATGATGCAATAGAAAATGCCACACGCACCAACCAAATCTTACAGGAGCAAATCCTTAAAGCACCGGAGCAATATCTTTGGATTCATAGGCGTTTTAAAACTCGACCAAAAGGTGAAACATCTTTTTATTAATGTTTTTGTTTCAAGCTATGGAATCAAGAAAATTATTAGCGTATAATTAACCCTTTAAAATTTTGATTTACTACTATTTAAACTGATTATGTCAATTGATACACAAACTATTATTAAAGAATACCAACAAGATACTAAAGACACAGGTTCAACAAATGTACAAGTCGCTCTACTAACGGCTCGTATTAAGCACCTAACTGAGCATTTTAAAACGCATAAAAAAGACCACCACTCAAGAAGAGGTCTTTTGCATTTAGTTTCTCAGCGTAAAAAACTATTAACTTACCTCAAAGGCAATGATGCAAGCGCTTATTCAGACTTGATTACTCGTTTAGGCCTTAGAAAGTAATTTTACTGTTGTCATAAAAAGCCCCTTTTGGGGCTTTTTTTTTGTTTCTGTAGTAATGCTTTAGTTAAAATACGGATTATGGAATTATCACCGACTTATCAAAAGATTGAAGATTTGTCTCAACGCTCATTAGCGTTATCTGTGCACCTTGATTTGGAAGAAAAGCGAGGCCGACTCGAAGAAGTTCTGTTGGAGATGGAAAACCCAAATATTTGGTCCAATCCTGTTGAGGCGCAAGCCTTAGGCCAAGAAAAATCAAAACTTGAATCAATTTGCCAAACTTTTGATGACGCAAATGCTGTGCTAGAAGACGCCAAAGAGCTTTTAGACATGGCACAATCTGAAGACGATGGAGACACAGCTAACAGCGTTATTAACGACCTAAAACGCATTGAATCCTCAATCAAGCAATTAGAATTTCAGCGCATGTTCAATGGTGAACTTGATGTCAACTCTGCTTATTTAGACATCCAATCAGGCTCCGGTGGGACAGAAGCACAAGATTGGGCAGAAATGATTTTACGAATGTACTTGCGTTGGGGTGACAAACACAATTTCAAGGTTAAGCTCATGGAGGTGTCATCTGGTGAAGTTGCAGGTATCAAATCAGCCACCATCCACTTTGATGGCGAATATGCTTACGGCTGGCTTCGAAGTGAGATTGGCATTCATCGCTTGGTAAGGAAATCGCCTTTTAATGCTAACGGTAAGCGTCATACTTCTTTCTCATCGGTGTTTGTTTCCCCCGAAGTAGATGATAATATTGACATTGAAATTAACAAGTCTGATATCCGTATTGACACTTATCGTGCGAGTGGTGCGGGCGGTCAACATGTGAATAAAACTGACTCTGCTGTGCGCATTACCCACCTTCCGACCAATACCGTGGTTCAGTGTCAGGACGGACGCTCGCAACATGCCAATAAAGATTCGGCCATGAAACAGTTAAAATCAAAATTGTACGAACTGGAAATGCAAAAACGCAACAGCGAAAACCAGGTGCTAGAAGATGGCAAATCAGATATTGGCTGGGGCCATCAAATTCGCTCTTACGTACTTGATCAATCACGCATCAAGGATTTACGCACCGGGGTTGAATCGTCCAATACACAAGATGTACTCGATGGTAATTTAGACCCATTCATTGAAGCCAGCCTTAAAGCAGGCTATTAGCGAATGACAAGCAAGGCTTGTCATTCTTAAAATTAAGGAAAAAATATGAACAGCGACACGCAGAATTCAAATAAAACTAAACATTATGACATGATCGCCATTGGCGCAGGCTCTGGTGGGCTTTCGGCGGTTGAACGTGCAAGTGAATATGGCAAAAAATGCGCAGTGATTGAAGTTAAGACTATTGGTGGTACTTGTGTTAATGTCGGTTGTGTGCCTAAAAAGGTCATGTGGTTTGCAGCCAATGCCGCCACCCATATTAACAGCGCCCAAGGTTTTGGTTTTGATGTCGAAGTTAAAAAATTCTCATGGAAGAAGCTCAAACAAGGCAGAGACAATTACATTAAAGGCATTACTAATTGGTACGATGGTTATTTGGAAGATTTAGGAATTGACTACATTCACGGCTTTGGGAAACTGGTTGATAAAAATACCGTGGTTGTTAATGGCGTGAATTATACCGCTGATCATATTGTTTTATCTCCGGGTGGTGAGCCTACGATGCCAAATATCGAAGGTGCGCAGCACGGTATCACCTCAGATGGTTTTTTTGAACTAGAAGCCTTACCTAAAAAAGTAGCGGTGATTGGTGGTGGTTATATCGGCGTTGAATTGGCTGGCGTGCTTAATGCACTGGGCTCAGAAGTTGAAATTTTTGGTCGTGCCGATACTCTACTCAGAGGTTTCGACCCAATGCTTCAACAGGCGCTGGATAAAGACTATACAGCGCACGGTATTACGATTCATCACGGATCACAAATTGAAAAAGTTACCGATAATAAAACCCTAGTCACCAACAAAGGAGAATTTTCTGGCTTTGACCAAATCATTTGGGCGGTAGGCCGTAATTCAATGACGCAGCATCTTGGCCTGGAAAATGCCGGCGTTGAGTGTAATCAGCGCGGCTTTATTCCCACGGACAAATTCCAAGTGACTAATATTGATAACATCTTTGCTTTAGGTGATGCTACCGGTAGAGCGCCACTTACCCCGGTTGCGATTGCTGCGGGTAGAAGACTGTCTGACCGGCTTTATAATGGCATGACAGATCGTCATCTTGATTATAATAATATTGCCACAGTGGTATTTTCTCATCCGCCGATTGGTACGATTGGCCTAACAGAAGCGCAAGCCAATGAGGAATTTGACTTGGTTAAAATCTATAAATCTGAATTCACGCCGATGGCTGACGCCCTAATCGAACACAAAACCACCACTGCGCTAAAACTTGTCTGTGCTGGCAAAGAAGAGAAAATTGTCGGCTGTCATATTATGGGTCATGGTGCGGATGAAATGCTACAAGGTTTTGCCGTGGCGATTAAGATGGGCGCGACGAAGAAGCAGTTTGATGATACGGTGGCGATACATCCAACCAGCGCCGAAGAGCTCGTCACCCTACGCTAAGCTTAGTCTTTTTTCCTACTGCTGAGTTAGATTTAAAAAATACTCGCTTAGTGATTAATAAGCCCACCTTATGCAAAAAATAACGGCATAATCTGAATTAAAAGTTAACGCTTTCTCATTTTGCGCCATTTGTAAGGCTCGATTGGCGGGGTGTCAAAACCCCAAAATCCGAGTTTTTCTACTTTCGCTAAATTCTCTTATTGGCGATAAGTGTCTTTATAAGAAAATGCTATGCCCGCCTCCACCATGAGTTGGCCGATATCAACATCACCTTTGTATACTTTAACCAAAATACGATTGTAGTGATCTATGCCAGCAGGTTCGATAAGTAGCTCTCCAGGCAAATTTTGCAAAACTTGTTTTAAATAATCCTTGGCTAAGCGACCACAATCAATGATTTTAGATTTTGTTTGTCTGCATTTTTGTTGCATTTCTGGCGTATCAATACCCGCGATTCGCATTTGCATACTGATGCTATCCCCGTCAACAATGTATAAGGTTTTTTCACTGCTCAAGGTAACATTAGCGATATCAGCCGAAACATTAATACAAAACAGCAAGCTTAAAGTAAATAATTTCATGTCAGTAAATACAAGCGGTAAAATTAATCATTTTAGCAAAAGACTGTTGTAGCACGTGAACGCATTAGAACAAATACAATTTGATGATAACGGATTAATTCCAGCAATTGCCCAAGATTTTGATACCGGGGAAATTCTGATGTTTGCTTGGATGAATCAAGAATCTTTAGCGCTCACCATTGGCAAACAACAGGCGGTGTATTATTCCCGCTCTCGAAAGAAACTTTGGTTTAAAGGTGAGGAATCTGGGCACACACAATTAATCAAAGAAATCTATACGGATTGCGATAATGATGTTATCCTGCTTAAAGTAGAGCAAGTGGGTGGTATTGCTTGTCACACTGGCAGAAAATCTTGCTTTTTCCAAAAGCTAGATGCCCGCGAGTGGATTAGTGTTGCAAAAGTAATTAAAGACCCAAAAGATATTTATGGATAACATTTTAGACAAATTAGAGCAAATACTTGAAGACAGAAAATCTGCTACAGCAGACGAGTCTTACGTGTCTTCTTTATACGCCAAAGGCACGGATGAAATTTTAAAAAAAATCGGCGAAGAGTCGGCGGAAGTGATTATGGCCACTAAAGATGATGACAAAGAAAAAATCATCTATGAAGTGGCAGATCTATGGTTTCACACACTGGTATTGCTGCGACACAAAGACATTAAAATCGATAAAATACTAGATGAATTATCAAACCGCTTTGGCTTGTCTGGATTGACAGAAAAAGCCAATAGAACTAACTAAACAACAGGAGAAAAAACATGATGCCAGGACCTTTTGAACTGATTATTATCTTAGTAATCGTATTGCTAATTTTTGGTGGAAAACGCTTAAAAAATATTGGTGGAGACCTTGGTGGCGCCATTAAAGGCTTTAAAAAATCGATGAAAGAAGGCTCGGATGACAAAAAAATTGACAACAAGGATGATATTATTGATGTCAAAGTTGTCAAAGAAGAAGATAAGAAAGAAAAATAAACTATGTTTGATATTGGTTTTTGGGAGTTTGCCTTAATTGGTGTCATTACCTTGATTGTAGTCGGCCCTGAAAGAATGCCGGCGATTGCCAGAAAGGCAGGGCAATATGCTGGAAAAGTCAAAAAATTTATTGCTAAAATTCAAGACGATATCGGCGATGAATTTGAAGCCGATAAACTCAAAGAACATTTAAACCTTGAAGATAAAGATTCTAATATCGTTGAGATTTTTAAAGAAACAAAAAAATCTTTAAACGAAATCAAGCAAGACATCGACACTAAAAATTCATGAGCGCTCAACGCACTACAAAAGAAATGAGTTTTCTCCAGCATTTGGTTGAACTACGCGATATTCTTTTAAAATCTGTTATTGCTATATTGGTGATCTTCATCGGCTTATTCCCATTTGCCAATGAAGTCTATGGCTTTATTGCTGCACCCATCATTAACGTATTGCCTCAAGGCACCAATATTATTGCCATTGGGGTGATATCACCCTTTCTAACACCGCTTAAAATGGCGTTAATCATGGCGGTTTATCTGGCCATGCCCTACTTGCTTTATCAAGTATGGAAGTTTATTGCACCCGCACTCTACAAGCATGAGAAGCAAATGATTATGCCTTTGGTGGTTTCATCCGCTCTGTTATTTTATGCTGGAATACTATTTTCGTTTTATGTGGTCTTTCCGGTTATTTTTGGGTTTTTATCGAGTGTTGGCCCCAGCGTTGTAGATTTCACCCCTGATATTCAATACTACTTAGATTTTGTGCTTAAAGTCTCTTTTGCTTTTGGCGTAGCCTTTGAGGTGCCAATTGCTACCATTCTAATCATTATGTTTGGCATTAGCACGGTTGAAAACCTGAAAAAAAATCGGCCATATGTGGTGATTGGTGCGTTTGTTTTAGGCATGCTATTAACCCCGCCAGATATCATATCACAGACACTCATCGCCATTCCGATGTGGCTATTATTTGAAGCAGGACTTATCTTTGCACCGATGTTTAAACGAAAAACAGTAGGGCCTAGCGACAATGATGATGGCCCTACTGACACGCCAAGCTCAAAGAAAGAAAAGGAAGAGGAAGAAGAAGAGTGGGATGATGACGAATTAGACGCCGAAATGGACAAGATTGATGATGAATTTGAGAAAATGGATGATGAGTTTTCCGACCATCAAAAAAAATTAGAGGATGACAAATCGAACAAAAAACCTTAACAGGAAATTTAATCTAGCAATTCAAACGCGTTAATCACACTTTCAGCCACATCAACAATGCGCTTATTTTTATCCATGGCCATCTTACGCAACGACTGGTAAGCCTCATCTTCGTTAACACTTTTATGTTTCATTAGTAAGCCTTTAGCCTTCTCAACTGCCTTGCGCTCTGACAATTGATTACGCGTTGCGTCCAATTCGTCTTTAAGCGCTTGGAACTCCCTAAAGCGTGCCATAGCAACGTCGATAATCGGTTGCACTCGTTTTTCTTCAAGTCCGTCTACAATATAAGCATTCACACCTGATTTAATCGCAGAGCTTGCCATTTCTGAATTTGACTCTTCAGTAAACATTACAATTGGCTTAGGCTTGGTTTTATTGATATCAGTTAAGTTGGCAAACACCTCGTCATCAGGTATGTCAGCATTGACAATCACCACATCAGCGTGTGTCATTTCATTACTGTCTTGTAAACTAGAACTGTCACTCATGCGACAAATAACTTCATGGCCTTTATCTTGTAAAGCACGGCGTAATATTGCTGAACGCCCCGTATTTTCATCAACTAAGATGATTTTTAATGCTATATTCATGGGTGCAGGATTATACCCCAAAAAAAAATTTATGAAGTCATACACGACTTAAAAATCGCTCGATGCACATCGCCAATACTGACGATGCCAACCAACTTGCCTTTATCGGTAACGGGGATTCTTCTGAATTT
>DQNX01000167.1 GCA_015658965.1 Gammaproteobacteria bacterium | reverse complement strand
GGCACCACCTTGCAAGATTTTTCCCAAGTGGATGGTAGTCCCGGATATTTCGCCCAGGTTTTATCTGTGTATGGGCGTGAAGGTGAATTATGTAATGTCTGTAATGGCTCTTTGCAGCAGCCACTTGAGAGGTGTAAAATAGCCAGAATTACACAAAATCAACGTTCAACGTTTTATTGCCCAATATGTCAGACATAGATACCCCACAAGAAATGTTCGAAACCAACTGCTCGACTAACTCCGAGCCGTTTGCCCTGCAAAACCTTGGTAGCTACATGGAGCCTGAGTTTAGTGAAAACTGCATTGTCATCATTGACCCAGGTATGCAGATTCACAATCGTGCGTATGCGATCGTACGCTATGACAACGACATGTATTTTCGCCAATACTTAGAGCGTGGTAATAAAAAATTTTTAGTGCCTTTAAATACGCAACATGATGAAATTGAACTTGCAGGCGAGTTTGAAGTCGTGGGCTGTGTGGTACAACAAAAACAGCGCAAACAAAAGCCACTACATTACTACCATCTTAATCGACTCACGGGTGAGATGGATTTCACCATCAGTGGTAAAACTAAAAATAAAGAGGAGTAGTTATGGAAAAGAAAGTGCATTTAATCTTTAGTATCGTCATGTCGCTGTTTATGATTAGCATCATGTCGTTTGTCGTTACTTACCTTAACTTAGGCGGTTGGACTGCAGATATCATCGAGAAGTGGCTCAGTAGTTTTGTGATTGCTTGGATTGTCGGCTTTCCGCTACTATACGTATTCGGTCCGATTTTCAAAAAGGCGATTATGAAATCGCTGAGCAAATAATTTACTTTATATAAATTAAATTAATCATCCGCCCAGACTTGGCGCCGTCTCTGCGATAGGAGAAATATTTATCTTGCTGCGTGTAAGTGCACTCATCGCCACCGCTGATTGATTTAACACCCAAACCGCTCAGAACAATCCTCGCTGCTTGGTAAATATCTAACTGATACTTATTACCCTTGGCTATAAACGCTTGTGCTAGTTTTGCATCTTTATTGATAAATTGTTGATAGACTTCCTCACCCACCTCAAATGCTACTTGTGAAATCGCTGGGCCAAAGTGTATTAGTAAATCATTAGATTCATACTGATCAATGAACGATTCAATCACCCCATTCACAATGCCTTTCCAGCCTGCGTGTGCGACACCCACTTGAGTCCCCAATATATCACAAGCAAAGATTGGCAAGCAATCAGCGGTCATTACCGCACAAACTACGCCTTTATTTTTCGTTACGACTGCATCACCGATACACTCAGCACTAACGGCTTGTAAACAGATATTAGAATGAATTTGCTGAAGATATTTTGGCTCACTGGGTAAATCAAACTGCTTAATAAGTAAGGCGCGATTATGCTCTACCGCCTTGACATCATCACCCACATGGGTGGCAAGATTAAAATTCCCGTAACCAAGCTCACTTGCACCACCCTCAGTAAAACGCGTGGTAGAAATCAGTTGAACATTACTGGGAAAACTACCGATCTTAGAGGCCTCTCCCCCGAAGACAGCTGTGTGGCGCTTATGCTGTTTGTCGCTAAACAGGGTCAAATGTTTGTAAAGTTTGAAGTAAGTCTTGCAAGTCTTGTGGCAAAGGTGCCTTCCAAGACATTGCCTCACCTGAAATTGGATGAGTTATAGTGAGTTTTTTAGCATGTAATGCTTGTCTTTTAAAACTCTTTAGTGCGTCTTTAAGTGACTCATCAGCTTTTTTAGGAAAACGGATCTTGCCGCCATACATCGGGTCAGCAATCAGTGGATGGTCAATATATGACATATGCACACGGATTTGGTGGGTGCGTCCGGTTTCTAAAATACATTTCACATGGGTGTGATGGCCAAATCGATCAATCACACGATAATGTGTCACTGCATCTTTACCCTCACCCTCTTCAACCACGGCTTGTCTAATCCTATCTTTTGGATCGCGGCCTATTGGTGCATCCACCGTACCACCAGAAATCATATGGCCATAAACAATGGCAGAATATTCTCGTGCTACAGCGTGAGTTTGTAATTGTTCAACCAAGTTCTTTTGCGCTAGCTTGCTACGCGCTACCACCATAAGCCCTGAGGTATTTTTATCTAGTCGGTGCACAATACCAGCCCTATCTAAAGTCGCTAAAGACGGATCATAATGCAATAAGCCGTTGGCTAAAGTACCAGTCCAATTACCCGCGCCTGGGTGTGTCACCAAGCCAACCGGCTTGTTAATAACGATAATATCATCATCCTCATATACCACCTCTAGTGGAATGTCTTCCGCCTTCCATTCGTTGGTTTTTTCGGCCTTAATGCTAAGCGCAATGATTTCACCACCCAATACTTTTTCTTTAGGTTTGAAAGATTTGCCATTAATCAGCGCACCGCCAGAGCGCACCCAATTGGTTATTTTAGAACGAGAGTAATCCGGCAGTAGTTGCGCCATTGCCGCGTCGATACGTTGACCAATGAGACGATCGGGAATGATGATGTTAAGTTGATTCATTTAAATCATTTTACTTAGTAATTCACATGCCTACTTACAAAGTATTTTTTGTTTGAGGTCAATAATAAAAGTCAAATTGATTTTATACGCGAGTATTTTTTATCCTTACAAGGTAAATATTCAAAATAAGAATGCGCGTAGTTAATCTACGTAAATGAGTATTTTGAATATTTCACGCAGTAAGGGTGAAAAAGACGAAGCGTAGAAAAGTAATTTTGGCGTCCCGTAAGAGATTCGAACTCCTGTTGCCAGGATGAAATCCTGGAGTCCTGGGCCAGCTAGACGAACGGGACAAATAGATATTTTAATGG
>DQNX01000041.1 GCA_015658965.1 Gammaproteobacteria bacterium | reverse complement strand
TTCGACTTGCATGTGTTAAGCATACCGCCAGCGTTCAATCTGAGCCAGGATCAAACTCTTCAGTTTAATTCTAACTATTTAGAACATTGGCAACATTTATAAATAAATGCGCTTTGCGTTCAATTTTTTTAAAAGCTGATTTTGCTTTTGTTTTTTCGGAACAACCACAAATAAATGCAATTGTTTCCGTGTGCACTGCACAATATTATTGTACGAGTGCCCACACAAGTTGTTTGATATATTTTTAAAGAGCTACCGTGTCCAGAACTTTTTATTTTTCTGTCTCGGTGAAAGATTTGAATTATACGTAGAAAAATTCGTACGTCAAGAACTATTTGGTTTTATTTTCATTATTTGTTTATTTATTACTTTAATGGTTGTAACTTGCTTTTATCTACTGCTCTATTCAACCACTCATCTGCCTTGTCGATATCAACAATGTCTCCTTGATTATTAAGCATTTCTAGGTCATTGTCGTTCCAACCTTTAATGCCTAACTTCAGCGATCGAACGTTTTCGAAGCCCATTTGCTGTAGTGTGTGTGCCGCAAGTGCTGATCGATTGCCCGAGCGACAAATCACCACAATATTTTGATTTCTGGCTTTTGCTAACTTTGGAATGGTGTCGTCATAGTTCCATACACAAGCACCTTCTAATATACCTCTAGGCACGTGAAGTGAACCTGTGATGTGCATTCTCTTAAACTCATCCACTTCTCTAATGTCTAAAACGATTAAATTAGCGTTTTGTTCAATTTCTTCTTCTAAATCCCAAGGTAGTATTTCGCCCACATCGCGAAGCGCTTTATCGACCAGCCTTTGATATCCGTCCATTTTATTTACAACAACCTTTTTCAGTCACCATTACTGCCACCTCAACACGTGAGCCGAGCGAGAGTTTTTTAAGGATTGACTTCACATGTAATTTAACTGTGCCATCTGAAATACCGAGCTCTCTGGCAATGACTTTATTACTATAACCGCGCGCCACTTGACAAGCCACTTCCTTCTCTCGATTGGTGAGTGAATCAAATGTCGCGCCATCGTCGGTAAGTTCATTTTTAAGTACTTTGGCCAATACGTGCGTCATGTCTTGTGCCACCACAATTGAGCCTTTGGCCACTTCGTTCAAAGCATCGACCAATTCGTCTGGGTCCATGTCTTTTAATAAATAAGCTTGAGCACCATATTTTAAGCAATCACGCAAATCACGCTCTTCTGTACTGGTGGTCAACATAATAATGGGGGTCTTCTCATTTCTGTCTTTCAGAATTTTTAACACCTCAATGCCTGACATGCCAGGCATGCGTAAATCCAACAAAATAATGTCTAAAATCAGGGTGGGTATTTCTTCTAAACCTTGCTCTGGTGAAGCTGCCGCTCTGGCACTAATTTTTCTAGACTCTAATAATGAGATTAGCCCATTACGAAATAAGGCGTGGTCATCAATAATATAAACCTTCATGAAGTCTCCATAGGGGTAATTTCTTGTGCGGCAAACGACACAATAACGCGAGTGCCTTCATCCACTTCTGATTCAATCTCAATACGCGCGCCGATTCGCTCGGCACGTTCTTTCATAATATTCATGCCAATATTATTCCCCATTACTTCCATGTCAAACTGATCTTTTTTGAAACCCATACCATCGTCTTCAATCAACAACTGGCAATAAGGTTCAGTAGAGAGCAAAATCCGTACGTTGCGCGCCTGTGCGTGTTTACGAATATTAGACAAAGCCTCTTGAGTGATGCGCATAATTTGCATCTCGATTTCTGGCGAAAACGTTATCTTACCCTCAAACTGTAGATAAGTCGCCACGCTTTCTTCGGCTTTAAAGCGATTAACCAAATTCCCTAACGACACTTTAATGCCTTTTGGATCAAGCGGTACACGATAATTACACATCAACTCTCGCAACTCTTGATTGGCTTGAGTAATATTGGATTGCAGACTGGCAACTTTTTTACTCGCATCCACATTATTACCCTGTTTGAGCATGTCGTCTAATACAGTCACTTGCAACTTTAAACTGTAAATGGTTTGTGCCAAAGAGTCGTGGATTTCTTGAGATAAAAACAAACGCTCTTGTGACAGCGCCATACGCTTGGCCTCTTCATCGAGTCGCGCCTTGTCTAGGGAAATCGCAATATTATCCGCAATCGATTCTAATAGTGCGCGCTCATCAAAAGCCAAGGATGGCTCCGTATCAAAAAATAAATTAAAGACGCCTAAAGTTTTACCGTGATATCTCAGTGGAATAAAAATCGTGCCGATATTGGCTTTGGCTTCAGATTGCTCGCCCACACATTTTCGACAGGTGTGCACACTAAATTGTACATTCACATCTTGAGACATGGCCACTCCACCACAAACGCAATCACTACTCAACACACCCACGACCTGGCCTTTTTTGTCAATCACGCCGCGCTGAGCCACTAAAATCAGCTCGTCTTCATCGCTCAAACTGCGCACCACGCCAGAAGCTGCACTGGTCATCTTCATAAAAATATCTAAAAAGTGCTCAAATAACTCTTGGGCAGAATGCATTGAATTAAGTTTTGACGAAACGCCATAAAGGGTTTCTAATGAAGCAGATTTTTGACTCATGCGCTGAATCTGCTTTTGCAAGATATTTTCCATATCGTCATACAGATATTGATTCTCTTGAATCAGATGATTAATTGCGGTTGCTACGGGCTGGAATGTGGTTTTTTTCTCGTCATTAAGACGAGCACTTTGATCAGTATTGTAATCACTGACCCATTTTTGCAAATCGTTAAACGGCAATAAAAAATCTTTTCGAATCGCAAGATACAAGCCTACATAAACCAACAAGATCAGTAGAATCAGGGCGGCATCAAGCCCATTAGGCGATTGATAAACCAACATCAACTCGCTCACCAACAAAGGCGACAAAGCAATAGTGACTAATAAATAGAGATAAAATTTTGTTTTAATGCCCATAAATATCGATTATTTACCAATACAGAATGATGAGAATATTTCACCCAGCAAATCATCTGATGAAAACTCGCCGGTGATACTGCCTAAAGACTGGGCAGCTTGGCGCAAATCTTCAGCAACCAATTCGCTGGCGTTACTATTAAGCTGATCCAACGCACAACACGTTGAATCTAACGCAGATTCTAGCGCAATAATGTGGCGCTTTCTGGCTAGCAACACGCCTTCGCCCATATCACTCAAACCAGCAATGTCTGAAAGTGCTTGCCTAAGCAAGTCAATTCCTTGTGATTGCTTGGCTGAAAGTGATAATTGGATTTGTTCATCGCTACGCGTTATGCCGATTGATTCGCCGGTTAAATCTACTTTATTTTTAATTAAAATAATTGGCTTGCCATCGATACCACCCGGCAAAATAGACAAATCTGGGGTTTTGTCTTGTGCATCAAACACCATCAAAACCACATCGGCACGCTCAATTTCACCGTGCGCTCTTTTAATGCCTTCTTGCTCTATCTTATCTTCACTTATATGTAAGCCCGCAGTATCAATGATATTAAGCGGTATACCATTTACCTGTATGGTTTCTTTAAGTACGTCACGTGTTGTGCCGGCAATGTCCGTCACAATCGCACTAGGAACTTGGGTTAGCGCATTGAGTAAGGATGATTTTCCAGCATTGGGCTTACCAGCAATAGCAACGGTTAGGCCTTCTCGTAAAATTGCACCCTGCTCTGCAGAGCTTAAAATAGTTTGGATGTCTTGTTTAATATGTTCAACTTTTTTCTTAACTTTACCTGAAGCCAAAAAATCGATGGCTTCGTCAGAAAAATCAATCGTCGCTTCTACAAAGACGCGCAGCTCAATCAGTGCTTGGGTTAATGCATTAACTTGGTTAGAAAACTCGCCAGATAAAGATCGAAGCGCTGAACGTGCAGATTGCTCAGAACTGGCATCAATAATATCAGCCACGGCTTCGGCCTGCACCAAATCCATCTTGCCATTCAGAAACGCGCGCTTTGAAAATTCACCCGGTTCAGCGGCAATTGCCCCCAATGCCATCGCCGATTCCAATAAAGAACGCATCACCAAAATACCGCCATGGCCTTGCAGCTCAAGCACATCTTCGCCAGTAAATGAATTGGGGCCTGGGAAGAATAAAGCCACGCCTTTATCGATTTCAATACCCGCTTGATTAAAAAACGAACCGTAGTGTGCATAACGCGCTTTAGGCACACGGCCTAACATCTTTTGGGCGATTTCACCTGAGGCTGGGCCTGAAACACGCACCACGCCGATGCCACCTTGACCTAAAGCGCTCGCCAATGCGCAAATTGTTGTTGTGCTACTCATTAGAAAAATAATGGACTAGATATTCATCAAAGCTTAGATTATCCGCTTGTTCTATCTCGATTTGTCTCTGACAAGAGGTTTTGGCCTGTTGGTCTAAATAATTAAAATGATCAGCATCAACGTCTTTCGTCAAAAAATCTCTCCGATGTTGCTTAGACAGTGCGTTGGTGTAGTCAAAAAAACCTTGGTTGCGATTTTTCATCTCGCTCAAGGTCATTGCTGAAGGAGTTAAATCGGCGTTATCGATGCGCCTTGTCATTAGCTTAACAGCCGTTTGATATTCTTCGCCTAGCAACTCAGCACATAAATAAATTTTATTCATGATGTCTGATCCTAGTTTTTCCAGCGTAATGGTCTGGCCTTTATGTGTCAAGTTCAAACCAGGTTTACGGCCTTCATGTGCAACCAGCTGGTCATTATTATCAATATCAAATTGTTCACGACTCGAAATAGCGCTTGACGTTTCCAATAAACAAAACAGCATAAACACTTCTAAAAAATAAATTTGCGTTTGGTCAATACCCAATGGCAAAAATGGATTGATATCAAGGGATCGTAATTCAATATAGCCAATGCCTTGATCTTTCAGGGCATCTAAGGGTTTTTTGTCATCCAATACCAACGGCTTAGGGCGTACTGAAGCGTAATATTCATTCTCAATTTGTAAAATATTGGTGTTGAGCTGCTGGTGCTCGCCTTGTGTTTTTATGCCAATGGCTTCATATTCACGACAGGGGGTTTGCATGCCTGATTTCAAACTGTGAATATAATGACTCAAAGAGTTGTAATTGGCTTTAACACCGGCCTCATCTTCGCGCAGATTTTGATAACCAATGTCCCCCATACGTAGTGATGTGGCATAGGGCTTATATAAAGTAGAGTCATTAAATTCAACCAATGAATGCTGGCGATAACCCTTTAAAAAGGATTTACAAACGGCACTAGATGCACCAAATAAGTACGGTACCAGCCAACCATAACGAATCACATTACGAGTAAGGCCCATATAACTTTGGTCGGTAAAATCGCGCGTCGTTGTGTTGGGGGCTTTTTTAGCGCGATACGCTTCAATAAAATCGGGTGAGAATGAATAATTAAAATGAATACCAGCAATGGTTTGCATCACACTGCCGTAACGATTAGCCAGGCCTTTTCTATAAACTGTTTTCATTCTGCCACGGTTGCTTGAACCGTATTTTGCAATAGGAATATACGTTTCACCACGAATCACACAAGGCATAGAGGCCGGCCAAAAGCTCTGGTCTTTTGGCAGATGGTGATACATATATTGTTGCGTCTTTGACAAAAATGACAGCACTGCCTCGGCACTATGAAGTGGCGGTGTTACCAGCTCAATCAACGATTCAGAAAAATCGGTGGTAATATTCGGATGTGTCAGCGCACAGCCAAATGCTTTGGGGTGTGGTGCCTGAGAAATACCGCCCTTTCTCGAAACTCGTAAACCCTCCTTCTCAATACCCATCAAATTATCTTTGAGTAATGCCGTGTGTGGTTTTAATATTTGAATTTTATCTACTAAGTTCAAACGCTTGCTCAATGCTAAAATAGCCTTATTTTACCATTAGCCAAGCAAATGAAGACAATCAAGGCCGTTGTTGGTGTTTTACGTAATAAATCTGGACAGTTGCTAATCGCCAAACGCCAAATGCATCAATTTATGCCTGGCCTTTGGGAGTTACCCGGTGGCAAAATAGAAGCTGGTGAAAGTACCGAACAAACCGTTATCAGAGAGCTAAATGAGGAATTGGGTATTCAAGTTGATGCCTTAAGCCTACACCAAACAATGCAATATTCTTATGCCGATAGAAGGGTCGAATTGCATATTTACAATATTGATCGCTATCAAAAAACGCCTCAAGGCATCGAAGGTCAAGAGATTGCCTGGAGCGATGTTGCGCATTTATCCAGCTTTAACTTACTACCCACCATGAAAGCTTTTATCGATTCAATCACTCTACCCAGCAAATATTGGATCACCCCTTCAAGCAATCATCAAAGTGAAACCTGGCTGGCCAAATTTGAGCAAAAACTCAAATCAGACATAAGTCTTATTCAACTTAGAAGCAAAGTCACCCTAGATGATAGTTTTATCGAAGAACTTCATAACAAATGCCAGCAACATAAGATCAAGTTACTACTCAATACACCCAACAAAAATTTCAACCAAGGCTCTTGCGATGGCTGGCATCTCACCACTAATGAGATGTTAAAGCTACCCAAAAGACCTTGCACTGCCGACAAACTGCTGGGTGCCTCAACTCACAACTTACAAGAGGCCTTGGCCGCCCAAACCCTGGGCGTTGATTTTGTGGTTATCTCGCCCGTTCAAGCCACCCAAACACACCCTGATACTACACCAATCGGCTGGGAAGCCGCCGAAGAAGTTGTTAACAAACTCAATATCCCTGTGTATTTTCTAGGCGGAATGGGTTTGGAAGACTTAGACAAAACCTTAAAAATCGGCGCCCAAGGCATTGCTGGGGTTAGTGCGTTTTAATTAAGCTCTGGCCAAAGTCAACACATCGAAACTGCCGACGCCAGCTTTTAAAACAATTTTTGAGAATTCGTCCATGCTTGAGCCTGTGGTCATGACGTCATCGACCAATAATACTTTTTTATAGCTCATGGGTTTGGCGCTGAATGCGCCTTTGATTTCTTGTTTTCGATCAATCAAATTAAGCCCTGACAGGGCGCGCGTGGCTTTGATACGCTGCGTGCTGGTTTGGTCGATGAATACGTCGGTTTGCTTGGCGATCATTCTTAATAATTCATGCACTTGATTGTAGCCTCTTTCGCGCAAACGCTGTCTGCTTAACGGCAAGGGGATAATGGCGTCGTATGCGCCGCGCTTGTTGACAATATCCAGATATTTATCGTACATTTTGTGGGCAAAAAAATCGCCAATACAGAGTTGTTGATCAAACTTAAAGGCTTTGATTAAATCTGCAATAGCGCCTTGATAATCGTACAAAGTATCGGCGCGATTGAACGCGGGTGCCTGCGCTAGACACTGTCCACAAAAATCCAACCCACCGGTGAGAGAATGTGCGCAAGATCTGCATCTGGGTTGGTGATTGGTAAAGCTAGACTCACATTCATGACAAACACAACGCTTTGCGCTTTGTGCACAAAGCACACAAGATTGATCAGGGACAAGGGCGTTTAATCGCGTGTAAATACCCATGTTGATTCATCAGACAACGTTTGTCTGAATTGATAGCCTTCAGCATTAAAAGCCTTGAGTGATTCTGGTTCGGTAAGTCTATTTTTAATCAGGTAATTCACCATCAAGCCGCGAGCACGCTTTGCATAAATACCAATGATTTTATAAGCGTCGTTCTTGCGTTCTTTAAAAGCAATATTAATAATTTTGGCGTTTAGCGCTTTTTTATCAATGCCTTTAAAATATTCATTAGAAGCCAAATTGATGATAACGTCCGCCTCATCTTCATTCAGCACATTTGAGATTTGATCGCCCCAAAATTCGTAGAGATTTTTGCCTTTTGGATTGGCTAATTTTGTGCCCATTTCCAATCGGTACGGCGCAATTAAATCCAGTGGTCGAATAACGCCATATAAGCCCGACAACATACGCAAATGCCCTTGTGCAAATTCTAAGTCATCCAGCGACAAACTGGGCGCATCAATGCTATTATAAACATCGCCCTTAAAGGCCAACAAAGCCTGTTTGGCGTTGGCTTTTGAGAAAGGCGTGCTGAAGGTTTGAAAACGATCAAAATTTAGTTTGGATAATTTATCACTAATTGACATGAGACTGGCAATGTCATCTTGTGTTTTTGATTTGAGCAGATCAATCAAAACTTGCGAATGTTGCATTTGTCGTGTTTGTGTAAATACACCCAGCTGTGTTGGATTAAAATCTTGGGTTTTAGACGGGGAAATAACAGCTAACATCGATTTAAAAATAAGATTAGAAAATTAAAAAATATTCTACCCGAAAAATATCCACAAAAACACCACTAACACCCCCGTATTTGAAGATATTCAGTCGCACTTTTTACGTTATAATTAAGAGATTTTTTCGACCTTTATTTGAAGCAATACCAACATGAAAGAACAATTATTACACCTGCCTAAACCTCACGGTCTTTACCACCCAAACAACGAGAAGGAGAATTGTGGCGTTGGTTTTATTGCGCATATCAAGGGCCAGCCTTCGCACCAAATTACTGTCGATGCATTAGAGATGCTTTCTCGCATGGATCACCGTGGTGGTTGTGGTTGTGAGACAAATACGGGCGATGGCGCAGGCATTTTAACTGACATTCCACATGCGTTTTTTAGCCAACAAATCAAAGCAGATTTTGGTGTTGATGTTGAACCGGGCAACTACGGTATTGGCAACGTCTTCTTGCCACAAGACGACAGCGAAAGAGCGCATTGCATCCGCGTATTAGAAAAAACCATTAAAGACGAAGGGCAAACGTTGGTGGGTTGGCGCGATGTGCCAATTAACGCCGATAAAGCCGATGTGGGGCATATTGCTAGAAAATCTCAGCCGGTGATCAAACAACTGATTATTGCCAGTGCAAATGGCATTGATAACAAAGCTTTCGAACGCAGCTTGTTCGTTATTAGAAAATACGCATCAAACGCTATTCGTACTGATAAGGCTCTATCTCAAGCCTTGTTGTTCTATGTTTGCAGTTTATCAACCACCGTCATTATCTACAAAGGTATGCTGATGGGATCACAAGTGCTTGATTTTTATACTGATTTATCGAACCCTGAATACGCCACTTATTTGGCCATGGTACACTCACGTTTTTCCACCAACACGTTCCCATCTTGGGATCGGGCTCAGCCTTGTCGC